>PKZR01000194.1:0-454 GCA_003133815.1 Limisphaerales bacterium
ATCTCTGTCATGTGTCGCGGCAGACGCTCATATCTATCGAGGATCAGGAATATTTTCCGATGGTCGAAACCATCGCGCGCGTGGCCGAGGGGCTGGGGTTTTCCTTCGGCGAATTTGGCGTGAAGGTGGACGTCTGGATGTCACGCCAGCCGCCCTGTTGCTCGGCATGCCGGTATTCTTGCATGGAAAAGGGGAGATTAAGTGAGTTAGACTCCCATCGTAAATGCATGCGCCATCAAAAAGCACTGCCAGTCTTGCCAGCCATTTCGCCGGTCTAGTTGTAGTGTCCGGCCTGTGGCCGGAATTCCGTCGCCTTCCCGGCAATTGTTCGAGGCACAACTTCGTCGCAACAGGGTTTTTCAGCCATTTCCCGCCGTTTTTGACCCTTTTTCGCGAGAATCCGGCATTTTTGTCCACAAAATTGACATTTTTGCGTGAGCTAAAACCATTTTAC
>PKZR01000194.1:488-2552 GCA_003133815.1 Limisphaerales bacterium
CTGCTCGGGCAAATTTCATTTTTCCTTGGGCAGTTTCGGCAGAAAACGGCGTTTTTTAGCGGCCTGCTCCCGGAGATCCGGGTTATGTGTGCCTTTGCCTGTAGTTAACCCAACAAAAAGAAAGAAAAAACCTATGAAACACAACAAATTCTGGCCCAATCGTCAGGGAGACCAGGTTGTCTGGCTAAAAACCTTCAGCGATGAACTGGCAAAAGTGGCCGCCGCGCTCGGTCTCACCGCGGCGCAGGTCAGCGCCATCCAAGCCGACTGTTTGTGGCTGGCTTATCTGCTGGAATCGTGGCTGCCCGGCGTGCGGCAGTGGGCGCAAAGCTGCACCGACGAGGTGNNCTGCCCAACAACGTCACGCCGCAAGTGCCCGGCTCGCTCACCCGCATTTTCAACGCCGTCCAAACCATCGGGGACAATCCCAAATGCACGGATGCCATCGCCACGGCGCTGGGCATCGTGGGCACGGCAGTCATTGACCCGGATTTGAGCGCGGTGCAGCCGCCGCTCTCGGCCAGCGTCACGGGCAGCAATGTGGATTTGAAATCGGGCTGGGGCGGCAACACGGCGTATCTGGACACCATCGAGTTTCAAAAGGACTGGGGCGACGGCAAAGGTTTCGTGCTCCTGACGATAACATCCAGCCTCACGTTCACGGACACAGCGCCGCATCCCGCCACGCGCACCGCGTGGGCTTATCGGGTNNTACCGCGTAGATAACCGGCAAGTCGGCATCATGAGCAGTCCCGTAAGCGTCGGCGTGGGTGGATGAACAGGACAAACTTCCAAAATCTCCTCCCTCTCCGCCATGAAATGGGGGACTTGAGCCGTTTGGGAAACGGCGAAAGGAATTTGGCGAAGCCGAAGGCTCGTTAGAGCCGAGCGAGCGGGCAGCGAGCGAGTCATTGGGACGGGGTGAGGTGGCGTTGATAAATATAATTAAGAAGAAATCAAAACTCCTCACCCATGCCCTAACCTCGTTCAGGGAGGAGAGGGAGAAAGCTGCGCGGCGTGGGCAGATGACCGGATAAAATTAAATTCCCCTCACCCTGACCCTCTCCCCGCTTAATCGCGGGGAGAGGGAAACGGAATCATGAGCAGCCCCGTCAGCATCGGCGTGGGAGGATGATGGGCGGTCGCTGCTGGAGCGGTGCAAATTCCCTCTCCCCGCCAAACGGGGAGAGGGCCAGGGTGAGGGGCTTGAATCTTTTCACACAACCGGCATCCTTCCACCATGAGCCTCAAACCAATTGCTCGCGCGCTCCGCCGTGATCAAACTGATGAGGAAAAGGATCTCTGGCGGGCGCTGCGCGGCCGCCGTTTCGCCGGTTTCAAATTTCGCCGACAGCACTCGGCCGGCAATCACATTTTAGATTTTTACTGCGCCGATGCAAAACTGGCGATTGAACTGGACGGTTTCCAGCACAGTTTGCCTGAAGAGATTCGTCGCGACGAGGCGCG
Source organism: Limisphaerales bacterium (assembly GCA_003133815.1). GTDB lineage: Bacteria > Verrucomicrobiota > Verrucomicrobiia > Limisphaerales > UBA11358 > UBA11358. The sequence goes on from PKZR01000194.1 coordinate 1,956, forward strand.
CGAACAATTGTTGGCAGAGCAAGAGATTGAAACGCTCCGTTTCTGGAATCATCAGTGGCGGAAGAATCGTGAAGGATGTTTGTTGCAAATCTGGGAAGCCCTGCAACGTCGGACCGGTTGCGTTCGCATAATGAAGAATGTCGGCGAGCAACGCTGGATTCCGCCGGGTTCGGATAAAATTAAATTCCCCTCNNCCCGTCAGCATCGGCGTGGGGGGATGATTGAAATAAATGGCGCGCAGCCCAGCCAGAGAGGCGATGTCGCAAGCATCGGCGTGATTGGTAAAACATATTTTGAGACCTCTGCAAAAGGTGTAGCGTCGAGGCTGTGCCTCGACTTGGTCCATATAAATTCTATTGTTTCCGGCCACAGGCCGGACTCTACACCGCGCTTCGCGCGGCTTTTGCAGAGGTCTCATTTTGTCCCCGACAATAGCCCAGCCCTTCAGGGCTGGGTTTGCCGTTCCAAAACCAATTGAAGTCCCGTCCGGGACGAAAGAAATGTTCTGCCGTCCCTGGCGGGACTTGATAAATGGGCGGGACGATTTACCCAGTGCTGAAGCACTGGGCTATTTTCAGGTGATAAAGCCGAATTCTT
>PKZR01000279.1 GCA_003133815.1 Limisphaerales bacterium
AGTCCGCAGCAAATATTACGTCCAATTGCCAGACGGTAAATATGGCCGGATTGATTTTTACCTTTTGCCAAGAAATGGAGTTTTCACCGTTAGCTCATCAATCAATCCCACCGGCTCACGGAATTTAGAGCCAGCTAACTGAAATGAGGCATTTGCATGAGAACAGTCCTTAAATTCATTTTGCCGGCAGCTTTGGTTTCGGTGTTAATGCTGCCAGCCTTGCCCGCCGCCCCCATTTTCGACACGGAATGTCCCGTGAGTTTTTTCAACACCGTCGCCGACCGGTTGCTGCGCGAATCCACCGCGAACTGGCTCAACCAGGATTTTGCCGCCTACACCAACAACTTCGGCGCCTCCACGACCCAGCCCTTTGGCGTCGGCAACATCCCGGTTTATGTGGGCGGCCAGTTCGTCTATACCCCCGCCGTCCAGCGATTATTGCAGGTCACGGCGAACATCTGCGACGCCACGACGACGAATTTTTATCCCACCGTCTTCCGTCCGTTGTTCGGCACGGACGGCGCGGGCGACGTTTATATCACGGGCTACACCAACCTGAACAGCGCCTCCGGCCCAAACACCGTTTCCGGGCCATCCGACATCCAGCTTTCGCAGCCGTTTGATGTCGCGACCATTGCGGCTTTGCCGGCTGCCATCACCAATGTGCCGGACAACATCTACGGCGTGCCATGGATTATTGGCGTGAAAAAAGGATTTCCGAACTTCAATGAATTTGCGCTGGAGAATAATCTGGCCATCATGCGTCGGCTGCAACTGACTCGGATTACCAACTCTTCTCCAGTTATAGCTCCCACAATCACCAGCACAAACCAGATGTATTTGATGAGTTTGACCGGCTCTCTCGGAGTCGAGCTGTGGAATTCGTATGCGGCCAGTTATCCCGGAACGATTTTGATTGGAGTGAATGAAAACGTCTTCCTGACGATAACCAATGACGATCCGGGGTTTGATTCTCATCCGGGCATTGCCCAGCCCATTTCTTTTTTAACCAATGCGCTTTATACAATCAACTCTTGGCCGGGCACCGGTGCAACTCCGTGGTATGGCGGCAGTCCGAATCCGTCTTCCTTCGTTATCGCTATTTTCACTGGTCCCACGCTGACGAATTCGGTTTATCGTTCGCCTTATGCGACCCCGGCGACTGTGCCTTCCGGCTTGACCCCGCCATGTTTGATTCCCACGAATTATTTCTACATTAATAATAATCCGAGCGTGTTGTTGTTTGAATCAAATTCGCCGAATGGTTTTCACTTTCCGCAGTTTGGCGTGCTGATGACGAACCGGTTGCAGGTGTTCATGCTGGATTTAACCAACGGCGTTTATCACGTCATTGATTATGTCCATTTCGCCGGGCCGGAGAGCGCCTACAATGTGAATCAATATCTGGCGGATAATGACCCCGTCAATCCTGTAGGCGTGTGGGATACCAATTATCCGCCGGGCTATTCGCCACCGACTGGACCAACTTATGGCATATTTAATCAAATCGCGATTTCTAAAAACGGCTCGCCGCCACTGGAAGATGGTTTGTGGCAAGCCGATCCCGAAGCGATTCCTATTGGAACCATAGCCCAGCAGCAGGCTTTTTTCCGGGCGTTTTTCCTGCCAGGCAATCATTCCGGCACGGTAACGAACCTGCAATTGAGCGAAGTAGCGCCTTATGCGCCCACCCGTTACATCGTTCAATATGTCACCTGGCAGGCCAACGATCCGCTGGTGCATTATCTGGCCAGCGACATTGATGCACCGTCGCCAAACAATACAACATTCCCACAACAAGGGGTGAGTGTTTCTTCCGCCTCGGCTCAAACCATCACGCCATTGACAGGCCTTAATCTGGGTTCGTTGAACGACCGTTATGACCCGTGGGGTGGCTATCCGCAGTTGTCGTTTGAATATGGGTTCCAAAATGACCCCAATGCTTACAATTTGTCCGAGCGCGATCCGCTGGTGTATTCGCCGGATGACTGGAATTTCCCCGCCGGTCAATCGTTGAATTCAGACTGGCTTGGTCAGGTGCATCGCGGCACGCCGTGGCAGACGATTTATCTCAAGTCATCGAACATTTTGTCATCGGCCAGCGGACTCAACACCTGGGCGATGTGGACGGGGGATTTTAATATAAGTGCCAACCAGTATTTTGACGCCGTCAATTCCTTACCGGTGCAGGACTGGCATCTGGCGAGCCTGCTCGCATCCATGTTCAATACAAATAATTTCACGTCGCTCTTCCGTGTCAACGATCCCAATCAAAACGACTGGCAGGGCCTGCTCAACGGCCTGACCGCCTTGACCAATGGCGATGCCGAAATTGACCCCATCTTGATCTCTTCAAATTCGCCTCAAGCGGTGCTGATTGCCGCCGCCTTGGAATCCGAGCGGGCTGCCGAGCCGGGCCAGATGTTCGCCGACGTTGGCGATATTCTGGCAACGCCGCAACTGGCGGAACAATCCCCGTTCCTGAACGGCGCGAACACGAACAATCTCACCGATGCGGCCTGCGAAATCATTCCAAGCCAGTTGTTGTCATTGCTGCGGACGGATTCCATCGGCTCAATAGCATTGATGAACAGCCAGCCGGTGGTGCAGTTCACCGGTTACGACGGTCATCCTTATGCAATTCAAGTCTCGTCAGACCTCGTGAACTGGACGAGCATCAGCACGAATTTCCCGGTGGGCGGAGTCATCACGTTTACAAGTCCGGGAATGCAGAATGCGAACCAGTTTTATCGTTCAGTCCTGTTGCAATGACAATGGAATCCACAGGTTCACGAAATTTAGAGCCAAGCAATTGAGCATATTGACAGCAGATAAGCCGCTGCATTTTCAACGGCCTGTTCCGGCTCCGTTTAGGGGGTCTCAAAATTGTTTCAAAAAGATATTGCACAATTATTTCAAGTTGATATATTCCGCGCTCCGTTTCTCTTGAACAAAACGGATTTAACTTGTTCACGGCAAAATCCGTGACGCGAAAAAATGAAAGCCAGACTTTACGAAAAATACGCAGGCGAGGTCGCCCCGGCGCTGAAAGAAAAGCGCAAATACACGAACATCCACCAGATCCCGAAGATGGTGAAGATCGTGGTGAACATGGGCGTGAGCGCGTCGCTGGAAAAGGGCGCGGTGGAGGATGCGGCGAAGGATTTGTCCCTGATCACGGGCCGCAAGCCGGCCATCAGCAAGTCGCGCCACAGCATCGCCCAATTCAAGCTGCGTGAGGGAATGCCGATCGGCTGCCGCGTGACGTTGCGCAAGGACGCGATGTATGAGTTTTTCGACCGGCTGGTGGCGACGGCGCTGCCGCGCATCCGCGATTTCCGCGGGTTGTCTCCGCGCAAATTCGACGGCCGCGGCAATTACACCTTCGGCATCGGCGACCAGACGATTTTCCCCGAGATTGAACTGGACAAGATCAAGCGCCAGCAGGGCATGGACATCACGATAGTGACGACCGCGCCGACGAATGAAGAGGCGCTGGACCTGCTGAAGCTGATGGGTTTTCCGTTTGCGGAAAAGTGAAATTTATCATCCTAATCGTCTTCCTCATTTTCATAAATCGAGGCCGAGGATGAAGGACGAGGACGAGAACGATTAAAAAATATGGCCAAGAAAGCATGGAAAGAGCGCAACAAGCGCAAGACGGAAACGGTGAAGAAATTCGCCGCGATCCGCGCTGAAATGAAGGCTAAACGCGATTACGCCGGTCTCGCGAAGCTGCCGCGCGACGCCAGCCCGACGCGCATCGTGAACCGCTGCTCGTTCAGCGGACGCCGCCGCGGTTATCTGCGCAAGTTCGGCTGTTCGCGTTTGACGTTCCGCGAGGCGGCGTTGAACGGTTTGATTCCAGGCGTCACGAAGGCCAGTTGGTGACAATGAATCATCCTCATCGTCTTCCTCATAAATCGAGGACGAGGACGAGGACGAGAATGAATAAAATATGAGCGATCCGATTTCTGACATGTTGACCCGAATCCGCAACGCGAGCCGCGCGCTGCTGCCGGCGATTGAACTGCCGCATTCGCGGATGAAGGAGAGCCTTGCAAACATCTTGAAAAAAGAAGGCTACGTCGCGGAAGTGTCCGTTGACGGCAAGACGATCAAGAAGATCAAGATTCAGCTAAAATATCAGGGCAAGAAAAATGTCATTGAAGGGCTGAAACGCGTGAGCAAGCCTGGTTTGCGCAAATATGTCGGTTCGACCGAAATTCCCCGCGTGCTCGGCGGACTGGGCATTTCGATTGTGTCCACGTCCGAAGGCGTGATGACCGGCACGCAGGCGAAAAAGAAAAATCTGGGCGGCGAGCTGCTCTGCTACATCTGGTAAAATTTTATGTCCCGTATTGGAAAACAACCGATTGCCATTCCTCCGAAGGTCAAAGTGGAGGTCAAAGGCCAGAAAGTTTCCGTCGAAGGCCCCAAAGGCAAGCTCGGCTGGGAACTGCCGAAACGCACCAGCCTCAAGGTCGAGGGCGGCAACATTGTCGTCAGCCGCGACGGCGAAGACGCGCAGGCAAAGGCGTTGCACGGCTTGAGCCGCGCGCTGATTAATAACATGGTCAAGGGCGTCGCCGAGGGTTTCGTGAAGAAGCTGGAAATTCAGGGTGTCGGATTCAAGGCTGCCGTCACCGGCAAGGTCGTGAATCTTTCGCTAGGCTATTCGCATCCGGTCAATTATGACATTCCCGACCAGATCAAAGTGACCGTCGAGGAAAACACGAAGCTGACCATCGAAGGCCCGGACAAGATGATTGTCGGCAAGGTCGCGTCGGAAATCCGCGCGTTTTATCCGCCTGAACCTTACAAGGGCAAGGGCGTGCGTTATGTCGGCGAACACGTCGAGCGCAAGGAAGGCAAGACGGTCCAATAACAATTTTTGTCCCCGGCACAATCCGTGGACTCACTGAAATGAGAACCGAAAAGAAACATAAATTGCAGCAGTTGCGGCGCTGGCGCATCCGGAAGAAAATTACCGGCACGAAGAACCGTCCTCGCATGGCCGTTTGCTTCACGAGCGAAAACATCCACGTCCAGTTCATTGATGACACGGCTGGTGTGACGATCGCGGCGGCCTCGACGGTGAGCAAGACTGCGGCAAAAGATTTGTCGGCGAATGTCAAGGGCGCCAAGACCATCGGCGAGCTTGCGGCGAAAAACGCCTTGGACAAGGGCATCAAGGAAGTCGTGTTTGACCGCGGCGGCAAGCGTTATCACGGCAAGGTCAAGGCGCTCGCGGACGCGGCGCGCGAAGCTGGATTAAAATTTTAACCTAAAAAAACTGTGGCAGAACTCAATCAAACTGGTGGTGAAGGACAACGCGGACCGCGTGGCCCTCGCGGTCAAGGCGGCCAGGGCGGACGCGGCGGCGGCGGTCGTCGCCGTTCGGATGCTCCTGACAATTCATTTGGCGGCGGCGCGTCGGAAGAATTGATGGAGAAAGTGGTGTTTATCAACCGCTCCTCAAAAGTCGTCAAAGGCGGACGCCGTTTCAATTTCAGCGCGCTCGTCGTCGTGGGCGACAAGCGCGGCAAGGTCGGCTATGCGCTGGGCAAGGCGAGCGAAGTTGCGGACGCCATCAAGCGCGGCGGCGAACTTGCGCGCAACCAGATGGTTTCTGTTTCCTTGAAGGATGTGACGATTCCGCACGAAGTTTATTGCCGCTACGGCGGCGCGAAAATTTTGCTGCGTCCGGCCTCGCCGGGAACTGGCATCATCGCGGGTAAAACCGTACGTGCCGTTTTGGAGTCCGCCGGGATAAAAGATGTTTTGAGCAAATCGCTCGGTTCGAGCAACGCGGCGAATGTCGTGAAGGCGACTCTCAAAGGGTTGCTGAGCCTGCGCCTGCGCGAGGACATCTACAAAGGCCGCGGTTTGGAAATCAGGAAAGTGAAAACGCCCGAACCGCCCTCGGCGATTCCGGCCACAGCCTAAATTTTATGCGACTGCACAATCTCAAACCCCGTCCCGGCGCGAAGCACCGCACGAAGCGGCTCGGCCAGGGTGAATCAAGCGGCCACGGTAAAACTTCCGGTCGCGGTGGCAAGGGCCAGACCGCACGTTCCGGCAGTTCGATCCGCATCGGCTTTGAAGGCGGCCAGATGCCGCTCATACGCCGCATTCCCAAGCGCGGTTTCAACAACGCGCGTTTCACGACCAGATATCTCGGCGTGAACGTGGGCGACTTGAATAAATTTGACGACGGCGCAAAAGTTGACGAAACGGCGCTGGCGCTGGTCGGTCTTGCCAAGGGCCGCGGCGATGGTGTCAAGATTCTCGGCAACGGCGAATTGACAAAAAAACTTTCCGTAAGCGCGAGCGCGTTCAGTGCATCCGCGAAGGCGAAGATAGAAGCCAAGGGTGGCACGGTTGAGATCGTCAGCCGCAAATCCGCCGCGCCCGCCAAGGCTTGAAGCGGAACTGACCTATGTTCCGCAACATCGCCGACACATTTGCCAACTGCTTCAAAGTCCCGGAGTTGAAGTCGCGAATTTTGTTCACGATTGGCGTTCTGGCGATCGTGCGTGTCATTGCATTCATCCGTGTTCCAGGATTGGATGGCTCCGCATTGAGCAGTTACATTAATGCCCATGCTCAAGGTGGCGCGATGGGAATGGTGAACATGTTCAACGGCGGTGCGACAGGCAATTGCGCCATCGGCGGCATCGGCATCATGCCGTATATCAGCGCGACGATCATCATCCAATTGCTGACTGCGGTCTGGCCGAAATTAAGCAAGCTTGCGCGCGAAGAGGGTGGCCGCGCAAAAATTGTCCAATACGGACGCTACCTGACTGTCGTTCTGTGTTTCGGCTGGGGTTTCGCAACGGCCATCACCTGGGAAAATCCGGCAAAGGTTTTTGGCAGTGATTTTGTCGGCCAGTTGATTGTTCCATCGCTGATGGATCACATTTGGTGGTATCGCATTCAAACGACTTTGATTCTCACAACTGGCACGATGCTTCTTATGTGGCTGGGCGAACAGATCACCGAACGCGGCATTGGCAACGGCGTTTCACTGGTCATCACCATAGGAATCTTGTCGCGGTTGCCGTCGGCGTGGGTGGGGCTTAAAGATATGTTTGGCGGAACCGAGCCGCAGCATCATTTGATCGGATCGGGGCTGGTAATGTTGTTCCTTCTGGCGGGCGTCATCGCGAGCGTCATCGCAATCACCCAGGCGCAGCGGAAAATTCCAGTTCAATATGCACAACGCGCCGTTGGTCGCAAAATGTATCAGGGCGGAACGTCGTTCATGCCTCTGAAAGTGAATTACGCGGGCGTCATGCCGATCATATTCGCGCAGTCCATCCTGATGTTCCCGCCGATGATTTTCAAGAACGCGAGCATTTTCTTTTCAAATTCACCGTTCTGGTCGGAGACGTTCCGTTCGCTTGCGATGGCGCTTGATACGACGACAGCCTCGATATGGTATCTGTCGCTTTATTCGCTGATGATCTTGTTTTTCTCCTATTTCTGGGTGGCGACGCAATTTAACGAAATCCAGATCGCCGACGACTTGAAGAAAAACGGCGGTTACATTCCCGGCGTGCGTCCGGGAACGGGTACGAGTGATTATCTGCACAAGGCGATGAGTCGAATCACGCTTGCCGGTGCGATTTTCCTGACCGTCATTGCCGTCATTCCGATAATTCTTTCGAGAAAAATGGGGATTTCCTACGCCGTGGCGAGTTTCTTCGGCGGCACGAGCATTTTGATCACGGTGGGTGTTTTGCTGGACACGATGCGCCAGGTTGAATCGCATCTGATGATGCGCCACTACGACGGCTTCCTGAAAAAAGGCAAGCTGCGCGGGCGGTTCTGATTTTGTGGCCGGAATAAAATTAAAGTCCGAGGACGATTTAAAGTTGATGCGTCCGGCATGTGTGGTCGCCGGAAAAGTTTTGGAAGAGATAGCCGCGTTCATCAAACCGGGCTTGACGACGAAACAGGTGGACGAGTTTGCAGCGGCTCAAATAAAGGCGCATGGGGCGAAGAGCGCTTTTTTAGGCTATCGGAAATATCCGTGCCATACATGTCTTTCGGTGAACGAAGAAGTTGTTCACGGACTGTCAACTGAACGTGAACTGCGTTTTGGAGACATAGTGAGCGTGGATGTCGGCGTCAGTTACAACGGTTTTATCGGCGACAACGCCCGGACGGTTGCGGTGGGCGGTTGCGGAGTTTTGGCGCAGCGATTGTTGGACGTGACGGAACAGTCGCTGTATTTGGGAATCGCAGCGGCGTTGCCCGGAAATCGCGTGACGGATATTTCGCGCGCGGTTCAGGATTACGTCGAAGGCAACGGGTTCAGCGTTGTGCGCGAATTTGTCGGCCACGGCGTCGGGCGCACGATGCACGAAGAGCCGCAGGTGCCGAATTTTGTAGACCGGAAGATGGACGACAAGCTACGCGCGGGCATGACGATTGCGATAGAGCCGATGGTCAACGCCGGGCGGCCTGAAGTAAAAATCTTGAAAGATGGCTGGACAGTGGTCACACAAGATGGTTCATTATCTGCTCATTTTGAGCACACCGTCCTTATAACGGACGGAGAACCGGAGATTTTGACATGGCCGGAGATGAAGCTTTCAAAGTTGAAGGTCGCGTGATCGAGAGTTTGCCGAACGGCACCTGGCGCGCGGAATTGAAAAATGGACACCGTTTGACGGCGTTCGTCGCTGGAAAAGCAAAAAAGAATTTTGCCGGGCTAAAATCCGGCGACAAAGTAAAATTGCAGTTGACGCCCTACGACCTGAGCGTGGGGCGGATTTTGGTTGAAACAAAATAATTTAGAACATGAAAGTCAGAGCATCGGTAAAAAAACTGTGTGAGCATTGCAAGATCGTGAAGCGCAAGGGCGTCATTCGCGTCATTTGCTCGAACAAACGTCACAAGCAACGGCAAGGTTAAAAATTTATGGCACGCATCATTGGTGTTGAAGTTCCGCCGAACAAGCGCATAGACATTGCGCTACGCTACATCTACGGCATCGGCCCGGTCAACGCGATCGAGATTCTCGAACGCGCGAATATTGACCGCGCAACCCGCGCGAAGGATTTGACCGAGGCGCAGCTCTCGCAGATTGTTCACGCGATTCAGGAAGGCAAATATGTCATCGAAGGCGATTTACGCCGCGAACTCGGCATGAACCTCAAGCGCTTGCAGGGCATCCGCTGCTACCGCGGCGTGCGCCACCAGCGCAGCCTGCCCGTGCGCGGCCAGCGCACCCAGACGAACGCACGCACGCGCAAAGGTCCGCGCAAGACGGTCGGCGTCCAGCGCAATCCTAACGCCAAAGCTGGCATCACCTGATTCATATTTAGAATTCCGATTTATTATTTATGGCCGAAGAACCAAAAAAGAAATCCGCTCCGAAAAAAGAGCAGAAGCCGGAAGCTGCTGGAAAAACAGCCGAAGAAAAGCCGGCTAAAAAAGCCGCCGCCCCGTCTGTTGATAACGCAACGGTCGCGGAAACGCCAGCCGTTGTCGCGCCGACCGCCGCTGAACTTTTGGGCGAGGACGCGAATGCGAAAAAGATTGTCAAGGCCAAGCACGCGAAAAATGTTGCAGTTGGTGTTGCAAACATTCTTGCCACCTTCAACAACACGCAGGTCACCATCACCGACATGCAGGGAAATCTCATCGGCTGGTCGAGCGCAGGTCGCGTGGGTTTCAAAGGGTCGCGCAAGAGCACCGCTTACGCCGCGCAGCAGGTTGCTCAGGACGCTGCGCGTCAGGCGATGGCCCACGGCATGAAGGAAGTTGAGATTCGTGTCAAAGGTCCTGGCTCCGGCCGTGAATCCGCGATCCGCGCGCTTCAAGCCATTGGCTTGGAAATCAGCTCAATCAAAGACGTGACACCGATTCCGCACAACGGCTGCCGCCCGCGCAAAAAACGCCGCGTCTAATTCAATCTCAATTTTCAAATAATTAATTATGGCTCGTTATACAGGTCCTCGCGTTCGCATCAGCCGCCGGTTCGGTCTTCCGATTTTCGGCCCGTCGAAATATCTTGAACGCCGCAACTACGGTCCCGGCGTTCACGGCCCGAAGTCGCGCCGCAAGCACACCGATTACGGCCTCGGCCTGATCGAAAAGCAGAAGTTCCGTTATTATTACGGCCTGATGGAAAAGCAGTTTCGCGGTGTCTATGAAAAGGCTTTGCGCCGTCGCGGTGTCACCGGCGAACAGATGCTGCAGATTTTGGAGACGCGCCTCGATAATGTCGTTTATCACCTCGGTCTTGCGAACACCCGCGCCGCTGCGCGCCAGATGGTTTGTCATGGTCACATCACCGTCAATGGCCGCAAGGTCGGAATCCCGTCGTTTGCCTTGAAGGTGAACAGCGTGATTCAGGTCAAGAACCACAACGTGTCGCGCCAGCTCGCTACGAAGAATTTGGAAGCCGCAGTCAGCCGCGCAGTGCCGGATTGGTTGTCGTTCAACAAAGAGGAATTCAAAGGCACCGTTCAGCGGATTCCGACGCGCGAAGAAATCCAGCCGATCGCCAACGAACAGGCCGTCGTAGAATTTTATTCCCGATAAACCATAAACAGAAAAACAATTACACGGATTTCTCCGGCACGGGAATAAATAAGCCGAAGAAGTCAGATTAAAATTGTTGAAAGGAAAATATGCCAGTTAGACTCGGACGTTTCGAAATGCCAAAGCGGTTGCAGAAGGAAGAATCCACCGCCACGGACACCTACGCAAAATTCATCGCCGACCCGTTTGAAACCGGATACGGCCACACCATCGGCAACTCGCTTCGGCGCGTGCTGCTTTCATCGCTCGAAGGCGCGGCCATCACCTCATTGAAGGTGGACGGCGCAATGCACGAGTTCGCCACGATTGACGGCGTCGTCGAGGATGTGACTGACATCGTTCTTAATTTGAAGAAGGTCAAGTTCAAGGCGCACACCCGCGACGAGCAGGTTCTCCTGCTTTCTGTCAACAAGGAAGGAGCCGTGACCGCCGCCGACATTCAGGTGAACCAGAATGTCGAGCTGGTGAATCCCGCGCAGCACATCTGCACGCTCGACAAGAAGAAAAAATTTGAGATGGAGCTGACCGTGAAGATCGGTCGCGGCTTCTGTCCGAGCGATGAAAACAAAAAGCCCGGCCAGGCCATTGGCATCGTGGCGATTGACTCGCTGTTCTCGCCGGTCACGCGCGTGCGTTACTCGGTCGAGGCCGCGCGCGTCGGCAACCGCACGGATTACGACAAGCTGGTTTTGGAAGTCTGGACGGACGGTCGCATCACGCCCGACGACGCGCTCACGCAGTCGTCGGTTGTCCTTCAGAAGCATCTCGATGTATTTGCGCTTTACGACAAGAACGCGATCGAGTTCGAGGAAGCCGCCGACAAGCAGGACGACGAGAAGATGAAGTTGAAGAAACTGCTCAACATGAGCGTCAACGAGATCGAGCTCAGCGTCCGCGCGGCGAACTGCCTCAACAACGCCAACATCACCACCGTTGGCCAGCTCGCTCTGAAGAGCGAGCAGGAAATGCTCAAGTATCGCAACTTCGGCAAAAAGTCGCTGAACGAGATCAAGGACAAGCTTACCGCGCTTGGTCTTTCGCTCGGGATGAATTTCGAGCCCGGACTGATTGACACCACGGTCAAGGAAGAGCCGAAGGCGGAATAGGAATTTTATGCGTCATCTTAAACGAACGGCCAAACTGGGGCGCACGTCCGAACATCGCAATGCGATGCTGGCGAACCTCGTTTGCAGCCTCATCAAGCACCGCCGCGTGACGACGACCCTGGCCAAGGCCAAGGCCGCGCGTTCCGTCGCTGAAAAACTGGTTACGCTCGGCAAGAGCGGCACCATTCACGACCGCCGCCTCGCGGTGGCGCGTTTGCATCAGGAAGACGCGGCGAAAATCCTGTTCAAGGAAATCGCGCCAGCGTTCAAGGAACGTAACGGCGGCTACACGCGCATCGTCAGGATGAACCAGCGCAACGGCGACGCCGCCCAGCGCGCGATTCTGGAATGGGTGGACGTGACGGTTGTCGCTCCGGTTGAACCTGAAACTGCGCCCGCCGCTGAAACCAAGCCGGAAGAGAAAAAGTAATTTTGTTTCAAACACAAAGCCCGCTCGAATTGAGCGGGCTTTTTTGTTTTCAGCGACAAAATCATAATCGTCCTCGTCGTCATCCTCGTCCTCAAATCAGTGAGGATGAGCAGGAGGACGAGGACGAGGACGAACTGAATTTCAACGCCTCAAAATTATTTCCAGAAAAAATTTGACAAACGCCTTTCATTTCTAAAAAGTGGTGCTCGCAAGCCATGTGGAAACCGGGGACAATCAGAAGGCTCTACGGAAGCGCAACCGCGCAATAGTGCGGGGAATTGTTTTCCCGCAATCCCGCCCGTTCCCGCCTCTGCCACCATTTTCAGGACGCCTGCCGCATTTTACGATGGGCTGCCCGCAATTTACCACCCCTTGCCGGGAATTTCAGAACCCCTGCCGCGATTTACGAAGC
>PKZR01000064.1 GCA_003133815.1 Limisphaerales bacterium
GGCAGCCATCTTGTCGAGCACGGCATGAACCTCGGGCACGACATTTTTCCCATCTACGACGATGGTTGCCCCGGCCGGGGCCCGCAGGGCCACGTGCAGCACGGCGCGATTTTCTGTGACGTTGATTTTTTCGCCGCTGAACATGGCTGCTATCCGTCCGCTCAAATCGGATTCCTCGGCCAATTGGACCAGCAGCTTGATGGTCCGGTCGGTGATCCGATTCTTGGAGTAATCCAGGTAAAGGTCCGCCGCCTCCGCCGTCAGGCGCTCGCCGCGTGTCGGGTCATCGGCGAACAGTTTCCGCAGATGCAGCTTCTGCAGTTTTTGGTGATGGGCGCCGAGGGCCTTCCAGGCCGGGCGCTCGGTCAGCGATTTGATTGGGGTGGTCGGGCTCATGATTCTTTAATCTGATTCAACTGCCGATTCAGGCGCTTCACTTAAGCTCCGCACTCTTGGAAGCAATTACCGCCAAGAGTTCGCTCCAGGATTTCACAAAGGACTTTGCCCCCTCGTCCTGAAGCTGGGCGGCGAGGTCATCGACGCTCACACCAGCCTGGGAAAATCGTTCCAAAACTTTTTCACAATTGCCCCCATCCGGCGCCATGATCGGGCCGATTTCGCCGTGATCGGCCAGCGCTTTCAATGTAGCCTCGGGCATCGTATTCACCGTGAACGGCGCGGCTAGCGCCTTGACGTAGAGGGTATCAGATGCCTTCGGATCCTTGGTGCCGGTGCTCGCCCAAAGCAGGCGTTGGGGCCTAGCGCCGGCGTTGTACACGCGCTGCGAGCGCGGGCTGCCCAACAGATCGAGGTATGCCTTATAGATACGACCGGAAATCGCGATACCAAGCCGGTTTTCCAGCTCCGACGGAACCTTGCCTGCCACGGCGACATCCCAACGGCTGACGAATACCGAGGCCACGGAGCCAACCTGAGGGTTGAGCCCGGCTGCGATCCGCCGCTCGATGCCGCACAGATATGCCTCGGCGGCCGCCAGGTAATGCTCGCGCGAAAATAGCAGCGTAACATTGACCGGAACGCCGGCAAAGATCGCCTCTTCAATGGCGATGATACCTTCCTTGGTGCCCGGGATCTTGATGAACAAATTGTGCCGTCCCGCCCGCCCGGAAAGTTCCTTGGCGGCGGCGATGGTCCTGACCGTGTCATGGGCCAAAAGTGGCGACACCTCCAGCGACACCCATCCGTCCACTCCATTCGTACGGTCGTAAACCGGCCGGAATAGGTCGGCGGCCCGGGTGAGATCGTCCAGCGCGAGATCGAAAAAGAGATTCTCGCCGGATTTGCCCTTTTCCAGCCCCTCGCGGATGGCCGCGTCGTAGGCGGAACTTTTGATGGCGTGATCAAAGATGGTTGGGTTTGAGGTCAGCCCGGTCACCGACAGTTCGCCAATGTAACGTTTTAGCGTGCCGCTGTTCAGCAGATCGCGCGTGATGTTGTCGAGCCAGAGGCTCTGGCCCAGGTCGTGTAGTTTTTGGGTAGATTTCATGATTTACGGTTAAATCAGTTGCGGGGATTGTAACTTTGAGACGCGAAGAAACGAATGGGGTAAACACCCCATGCTTCACGCATGGCAAAAAAAGTTTGCTGCGATAGAACCTGCTGTCGCTACACGACTGAAACCCTCAGCGCTCGTTAACACCCGCGCCGTTTATTGCGGCGACAATCTGCAACAATTCGCCAAGCTGCCTAATGGTTGCGTGAATTTCGTCCATTGCCTGCCGTGAGTCTTGAAATCAATCCGGCAGATCACGCCATTGAAGACGTGCCAGATAAGGGTCGAGATGGTTCAGCAGAAAAAACGCCCAATGCTGTTTCAGTCGCCGCCAGAACGTGCTCGACTGGTGCCATTCCTCTGCCGTTACGCGATGGCAGTCCTTGAGTTTTTTTGAAAATATTTCGCGCGCCTCGTCCGCGATTTTTTTACTTTTAAAGCGGATCATCACCTCGTAATTGATGCGCAGGCTGCGTGTGTCGAGATTTGCGGAGCCGAGATACACAATGTCGTCCACGATGAGGAGTTTTGCGTGCAAAATCTGTGGCTGATATTCGTAGATGTCGACGTTCCCCTTTAAAAACCGCCGATACAGGCTGTGCGCGGCGAGCAGGGAAAGCTGCACGTCGGATTTGCCAGCGAGAATCAACTGAACTTTTCCGCCGCGTCGCGACACGCACATCAAATCGCGCCGCAACCGTAATGTGGGAAGAAAATAGGCCATGATGATTTGGACATTTTTTGCGCGCTTCAAATCCATATGCAGCGCCCGTTTGAAAGGGTTCCGTCCCCGACCCGGACCGCTCAACAAAAGTTGCTCCTTCGGCAGCACGACCGTTTTTGTTGCTGCGGATTTGTGCAGAAGCGCAAACCGTTTGTGCCGGAATTTCGCGCGCGCGAACATTGCTTCAAACGACAGTTCCAAGTGCGCCACCAGTTCGCCTTCGATCTTCATTCCCACGTCGCACCACCCGGATTTCACGCCGTCGCCCTNNCGTCCACGAGCACGCGGACTTTCGCGCCGCGCTGGCACGCGCGAATCAGCGCCTCGCGAAAACGGACGCCAATCGGACTGTCCTGAAAAATATAAATTTCCAAGCAAACCGACCTTTTCGCCGCGTCAATCGCCGCGAGCATTTCGGGGAAAACCTCGTCGCCCGTGCAAAGCCATTTGCAAGCAGAAGCGAATTCCGAATGTCGCATTTCTTTTCCGGGAATTGGTTTTGGTTTCCCAGTGTGATGGCCTGTTCCCGTGATCAATCACGCAAACATACCTGTCTGCGCCGGTCCGTATTGTTCAGCG
>PKZR01000129.1 GCA_003133815.1 Limisphaerales bacterium
ACCGAACAACATTATCTCCCGGCGGCGCTCGCCAGCCAGTCCCGCGTGGCCGGCCATGGAATCATCGGCAAGCAAATCCTGGATTGGCGTCACGGTCTGGATCAGAAATGGGCCGCCCTGCACTTTGGCCCCGTGAAAGTAGAGACCAAGGGCGGGCAACAGATCTTTGAGGCTCAGGTTTGTCTCCATGGCCTTGATCCGAAGACCGTGCGCGTGGAACTCTATGCCGATGGCCGGAAAGAAAGTGCCCCGGTGCATCAGGAAATGACCCTGCTGCATCCGCTGGCGGACGAAGCCGGCAGCTACATCTACAGCGCCACGGTGCCCGCCAACCGATCCCCGGCGGACTTCACGGCGCGCGTGCTGCCGCATTACGACGGCGTGGCGATGCCGCTCGAAGACCCGCGTATTTTATGGCAAAGGTGATGCCGGCTCCTCCCGAACTGGAATAATTCCCTCCCGGCAGCCATTGGACGCGCCGGATTTTGGCGTAGCCAGAAACATCCGTCGAACGGTTCGACGGCAATTTTTAGGGCGTCAAAAACGGGCCGGAACGCTTCTCAACCACTCAATTTGAGCAATTTATGCCTCAAAAGGCATTTTACAGCTCTTTTTCAAGGCTGCCATTCATTTGGTTTCGTTCGTATGCTTCGCGGTTTAGCTCCACGTCTCTGCGTCTTTGCAATTTCCATTTCATGGGGTGTTCACCCCATAGCCGGCAGCGCGGGGTTTCATTCATATTTATTGAGGAAATGATGCCATGACGAAAGCCATTCGACCGGTTTGCCCACCGCCAAACCCATGAAAAAATCTGCTCCGATCACGTGTCTGTTTCTGGACATCGGCGGCGTCATGCTCACCGACGGCTGGAATCATCAGGGCCGCCGCCGCGCCGCCAAAAACTTCAAGCTGGACTGGGACGAAATGGAAGCGCGGCACAGCCTGAACTTCGTCGTTTACGAGACGGGCAAACTCACGCTGCAGGAATATCTGGGCTGGGTGATCTTTTACAAAAAACGGCCGTTCACGCGGGCGGAATTTTGGCGGTTCATGTGCGCCCAATCCAATCCGTATCCGGAGATGATCGCGCTGATGCGCCGGCTGAAGGCAAAGTATGCCTTGAAGGTCATCGTACTCAGCAACGAGGCGCGCGAGCTCAATGATTATCGGATCCATAAGTTCAAGCTCGATAAATTTGTGGACGTATTTGTTTCATCCTGCCTGGTCGGGCTCCACAAACCCGACGCGGCGATTTTCCGGCTGGCCTTGGACATCGCGATGACCCCGGCCCGGCAAATTGTTTATGTCGAAAACACCCCGATGTTCGTCGAGATCGCGGACGGCCTGAGGATTCGCGGCCTGTTGCATACCGACTACGCCGCCACCCTCAAAAACCTCGCTGCGCTCGGCTTGACGCCCGACTAGGCATCGCCGATGAAACCCGCGGACGTGCAAATCCTGACCATCAACGGCGGATCGTCGAGCATCAAGTTCGCGCTGTATGCGGCGGTCAAACCATTGCAGCGCGGGCTTCACGGAACCGTTGACCGCATCGGTTTAAGCGGGACGATTCTGAAATTTCACGCGAGCGATGTCCAACCGGAGGCCAGTTGCGAACTCAAAGCCGCCGATCACAAATCCGCGGCGAATGCGCTGATTGACTGGCTCGAAAAGCNNATCGCGTGGTTCACGGCATGAAACATACCGAGCCGGAAATCGTCACGCCGGAGTTGTTGGCGGAACTGCATCGCATCAGCCCTTACGACCCGGATCATCTGCCGGGCGAGATCGAATTGATCGAAGCGTTTCGCCAGCGGCATCCGAAGCTGCCGCAATTGGCGTGTTTCGACACGGCGTTTCACCAGACCATGCCGCGCGTGGCCAAGCTGCTGCCAATTCCGCGCCGCTTTGATGCCAAGGGAATTCAGCGCTACGGTTTCCACGGTTTGTCTTATGCTTACTTGATGGAAGAACTCGCGCGCCTCGGCGATCCGGCCGCAACGCAAGGCCGCGTGATCTTGGCGCATCTTGGCAACGGCGCGAGCCTGGCCGCCGTGCGCGATGGCAAAAGCATTGACACCAGCATGTGCTTCACGCCGACTGCGGGTTTGGTGATGAGCACGCGCTCAGGCGATTTGGATCCCGGTCTCGCGCCGTATCTCGCGCGCACCGAAAAGATGACCACGCAACAATTTTACGACATGGTCAATCACCAGTCGGGCCTGCTCGGCGTTTCGGAGACCAGTTCCGACATGCGCGATTTGCTCGCGAAAGAAGCTGCGGACGTGCGCGCGGCGGAAGCGGTGGCGTTATTTTGTTATCAGGCGAAGAAGTGGATTGGTGCGTATGCCGCCGCGCTGGGCGGATTGGACACGCTCGTCTTCGCCGGCGGCATTGGCGAGAACGCTTCGCCGATCCGTTCGCGCATCTGCGACGGTTTGAATTTTCTCGGCATCGAACTGGATGAAGCAAGCAACAACGAAACTGCGCCGGTGATTTCGGCACCAGGCAGTCGGGTCACGGTGCGCGTCATCCGCACGGATGAAGAATTGATGATTGCCCGCTCGGTTCTACAATCATGTCCGACCGACAACACAACTTAAAATTCATGAAAACTACCAAAGCTCTCACCCAAAGACCCAGTTGGAAGGCGCTGGCCGCGCATTACCGGCAGATTAAGCATCTGAACCTGCGGAAATTATTCGCCGATGATCCGAAACGCGGCGCGCGCCTGGCCGCTGAGGCCGCCGGCGTGTATCTGGATTATTCGAAGAACCGGATTAACGACCAGACCATCAAATTGCTGATGCAGCTCGCCAAGGAATCCGGTTTGCGGGAAAAAATTGACGCGATGTTCAGCGGCGA
>PKZR01000159.1 GCA_003133815.1 Limisphaerales bacterium
TGAGTTCATCCGGAAAGTTGAACAGCCTGGACAGCTTCTCATTTTGAAGAATTTTCCGGCCCCGGTCGTCCACCACCAGGATGGCGTCCGGGGAGGAGTTCAACTGCGCTTCAAGCAAGGCCGTCTTCATGCGCAACTCCTGGTCGGTGAGCCTGCGTTCGTCGCGCAAACGCTTTTTTTCCAGGGCCTGCTCCACGGCGGCTCCAAGACGCGCGACCCTGTCCTTGAGAAGATAGTCTGTGGCACCGTGCTTCATGGCTTCCACGGCGACCTCCTCGCCCATGGTTCCAGAAATGAGGATGAACGGGATGTCCAGATGAGTTTTCTGCAACAGTTTCGCCGCCTGCAGGCCGTTGAAATGCGGCATGGAATAATCCGAAATGATGATGTCCGGTGAATTTTCCAGTCCGGCCAGGAAGTCCGGTTCGTTATCCACGAGCTTCCATTTGGGATCGAAGCCGGCCCGGCGCAGCCCGGCCAGAAGCAGCTCGGCATCGTCCTGCGAATCCTCGACGATCAATATGTTCAATGGCCTCGTCATTATTGTCCGGTCATGATTTTGAGGGCTGGTTGAGCAGCAGCCAGTACATCCCGAGTTCCTGAACGGCGGCGGCAAAGCTCTCGAAATTTACGGGCTTGACGACATAGCTGTTGACGCCCAGATCGTAGCTTTCGACAAGGTCTTTTTCCTCCTTGGACGAAGTCAGCATGACAACCGGAATCGTTTTTGTGCGTGCATCGCCTTTCATGAGTTTCAGCACTTCCTTGCCGCCAACCTTGGGAAGATTCAGGTCCAGCAGAATCAACTTTGGAGGATTCTCGAATTTTCGCCCGGCAAACGCCCCCCTGCAAAAGATGAATTCCAGCGCCTCCGCACCGTCGCGGACAACCTGGATGCGGTTGGCCAGGTTTGCCTTGCGCAATGAACGCAGGGTCATCTCCATGTCATCCATGTTGTCCTCGACCAGCAGTATTTCCACTTCGCCTGATTCCTTCATGATTTGTTTTGCCCTCCGATGGTGAAATAAAAAGCCGCTCCGTGGCCGACTTCCGCCTGTGCCCACACGCGTCCTCCGTGACGGTGAACAATCCGTTGAACAATCGCCAGGCCCACGCCCGTGCCTTCAAATTCATCGGCGTTGTGCAGCCGCTGGAAAACAGTGAAGAGCTTGTCTGCATATTGCATGTCGAAGCCATCTCCATTGTCTTTCACAAAATAGACGTTTTCGCAATTAATGTGGTTGGAGCCGATTTCAATGACAGCCGGTTTGCGGCCGCGCGAGTATTTGATCGCATTGGAAAGCAGGTTCACCCAGACCTGTTTCAGCAACGCCGGATCGCCGTGACAGGGGGGCAGGTCGCCGACTTTGATTTCAATCTCACGGCCCTCGCGCTGCGGATTCAATTCTTCGAGTGCGTTTTGCACCAGCCTGATGGAATCCACGATTTGGCGGTTCACGGATTTCCGGTTTACCCGTGAGAATGCCAGCAGGTCATCAATCAAATCGCCCATCCGCTGTCCTCCGTTGCGAATCCGTTCCAGATAGCGTCTGCACTCTTCGGGCAGCTGATGGGAATATTCTTCCAGCACGATTTCGGCAAATCCGTTTACGGCGCGCAGCGGTGCGCGCAGGTCATGGGAGACGGAATAGCTGAACGCCTCCAATTCCTTGTTGGCGGCCTCCAGTTCAGCGGTGCGCTCGACGACACGCTGCTCAAGCTGGATGTTCAATTGGTTGATTTTATCCCTTGCCGCTTTGCGCTCGGTGATGTCTTCGGAAAAGATGATGATGCCGCCGATCGCGCCGTCCCCCTGGCGCCACGGCCGGACCTCCCAGCGAATCCAGTCCGTGATGCCGTCGGCACGGAGGAAGGCCTCTTCGTCGCATTTTTCGATTGCCCCCTTCAGACAGCGCTGGTGAACGTCTTTCCACCGCTGCGGGATTTCAGGAAAGACCTTGTAATGACTCAAGCCGACGATCGATTGATCGCCGAGATGGTAAACTTCCATCCAGCGCCGGCTGACGACCAGATATTTCATGTCACGGTCGAACATGGCGATGGCCGCAGGACTGTACTCTGCGTAAAGGCGCAATTGCTCCTCCCTTTCCCGCAGCACGCCCTCCATCCGTCTGCGCTCGGTGATGTCACGCGCAATTTTTGAAGCACCGATGATTTTGCCGCTGCTGTCCCTGAGCGGAGAAATGGTCACTGAAACTTCAACTGGTTTTCCGTCCTTGCGAATCCGGACGGTTTCAAAATGATCAACTCTTTCGCCCCGGCTGATGCGCGCGAGTATTTCCGGTTCTTCATCGGCGCGTTCCGGCGGAATGAGCATCTGCATCGGCCTGCCAATGGCTTCCTGTTCCGCATAGCCAAAAACGTTTTCCGCGCCATGATTCCAACTGCTGATGATGCCGTTCAGGTTTTTGCTGATGATCGCGTCGTCCGAAGATTCGACAATTGCCGACAATTGAATTGAAGCCGTTTTCGCCCGTTCACTTAGCGCATCATTGACCTTTTCGTTGTGACGATGGCGGCTCATGATGGCAATTCTTCACTGGGATGCTTTGAGTCGGCGCACAACCTGTCGTTTACGCTGGATATCTTTGCCAGCGGGCCGAAGATGGCCACGATGGCGTGTTCATCAAGGGCGGCCTTCAGGTCGTCAATTTCCCTGAGCGAGGCTTTTAATTGTTGTTCGGCCTGCATACTGCATAGTATTTAACGAACTATAATCCTGTCGCAGACATAAAACGCTGCGAGTCAAACCGTCAATGGAAACTGGCATCTCTGACCATGTGTGAACCTTGGAAGAAGTTGTAGCCATGATGGACGTGGCCGCAAATGGGGTAATACCCGAACAAAAGCAAAATGATACAATACCCTGCATACGTCTGGTTTTACAACCGTTTGCTCATCCGTGCCGGCTGGACGTTTAATTAAACATCCGTCGGGAAATTACGTCCGCACCTTTTGTGTGTTTTGCTTCAAAGGTTTGACGAGCGCCCAATCGAGGTTCAACTGCGGCGTGGCCTTGCACAACCTCTGAAAATCCACCGGCTTGAGAATATAATTGTCAGCGCCAAGTCGGCGGCATTCGGCAAAGTCGGATCCGTCCTGGGAGGAGGTTAAAATCACAACCGGTATCTGCCATGTCCTTTTGTCCTCCTTGAGCCGGCGCAACACGTCCAGCCCGGACACCTTGGGCAGGTTCAAGTCCAGCAGGATGACCTGGGGGATTTCCATCTTGCTGCGCTGGGAATGCCTGCCCTTGCAAAATATATAGTCCAGCGCCTCCTCGCCGTCTTTCACGACCTGGACATGGTTGGTAAAGCGTGCCTTCTTGAATGCGTTCAAGGTCAGTTCCGCATCATCCGCATTGTCTTCCACCAGGAGAATCTCCACCAGATCCTTGTCGCGGCCGTTTCCGGTGTATGTCATTCCATCATGAAGAAGCGGTTGCGGGAACAAGGCTGAGACAGACACTTCCAGCGCCCCCGCCAGCCTTTCGATGCTCTCCAAAGACAAATTCCTCGTGCCCCGTTCTATGTCGGAAACGTAGGTCCTGTGCAACGCCGCACGTTCCGCCAGCTCCTCCTGGGAAATTCCCAAAAGCTTCCTGAAGCCGCGAACGGATGCCCCGAAGACTTTTTTTACATCAATGCTTGTCACATGAAAGTTTTATAATGGATTGATAAAACTGAACACATCGTAACAGCCTCAGCAACAGACTATAAGTGTCCCCTGCATTTTTTATAAACAGGATTATATTTCAATATACCTGAAATTTACCAAGACGCAAACGTCGTTCGACTCTCAATTCTTTATTGACCCTTTGTCGCGTGTTGTTAGAATTTCTTTTTAGTTTTGGTGAAACAATATTTCAATAAGGAAAAAATAATATGGCAGTCAAAGTAGCAATCAACGGGTTCGGTCGCATTGGTCGCCTGGTCTTCCGCGCCATCGCCGAACAGGGCCTTCTCGGCAAGGAAGTCGAAGTCGTCGCGGTTGGGGACATTGTTCCCGCCGACAACCTCGCCTACCTGCTCAAATACGATTCCACCCAGGGTCGCTTCGCCGGCACGGTCGGCTCGAAGAAATCTGCCGCCGACAAGACGGAGGACGACGTGCTCATCGTCAATGGCAAGGAAATTTTCGTTGTCAGCGCGAAGACTCCGGCGGAATTGCCGTGGAAAAAGTTCGGCGTGGACGTGGTCATCGAATCCACCGGCCTATTCACCGACGCCGACAAGGCGAACCCCAAATCAGCCTACGGCCACATCACAGCGGGCGCCAAGAAGGTCATCATCTCCGCCCCGGCCAAGAACGAGGACATCACGGTTGTCGTCGGCGTCAATCACGAGAAGTATGATGCGGCCAAGCATCATGTGGTTTCAAACGCAAGCTGCACCACGAACTGCCTCGCGCCCGTCGTCCACGTTTTGCTCAAGGAAGGTTTCGGCATCGAGGAAGGCTTGATGACGACGATTCACAGCTACACCGCCACGCAGAAAACCGTGGACGGCCCGAGCAAGAAGGATTGGAAGGGCGGCCGCAGCGCGGCAATCAACATCATTCCGTCCACCACCGGCGCGGCCAAGGCTGTTGCGCTCGTTTGCCCCGAAGTCAAGGGCAAGCTGACCGGCATGTCGTTCCGTGTGCCCACGCCGACGGTTTCCGTCGTTGACCTGACGGTGAAGACCGTGAAGGACACCAGCTACGCCGAAATCTCCGCTGCGGTCAAGAAGGCCAGCGAGACTTATCTCAAGGGCATCCTCGAATGGACGGACGACGAAGTGGTGAGCAGCGATTTCATCCACAGCAAATCCTCCTCAATCTTCGACGCCGGTTCGGGCATCGAACTGAACAAGCGTTTCTTCAAGCTCGTGAGCTGGTATGACAACGAGTGGGGCTACAGCTGCCGCGTGGCCGACCTGCTGAAGTTCATGATCGGCAAGGGCCTGTAAGCGAAATCGAAATTCACGACGGCGGACTGGAAACAGTCCGCCGTTTTTTCTTTTTTACAATGCGGCTGCGATCTTTTTTCCGGCGGTGAGAAAATCCAGATACGAAATGAGCTGGGCCTTCATTTCCTTGCGCGAAACAATCGAGTCAATCAGGCCGTGNNGCTCGCGTAGCTTGCCATGACGCCCGCCGTGGTCGGATGCGTCAGGACGCTGATATAAGGCAGATTCTTCTGTGCATGATATGCGAGCGCGGCGCTTGTTTTGGCCATCTGCATCAGGCTGAACATTCCTTCATACATCCGCGCGCCGCCGCTGGTGGAAATGATGATGACCGGCCAGCCTTTTTCCGTGCCGCGTTCGATGAGCCGCGTCAATTTCTCTCCGACAACTGAACCCATGGAACCGCCGAGAAAATTAAAATCCATCACGCCCAGCGCCGCGCGGTGGTCGCCGATCTTGCAAAGGCCGGTGACGACGGCGTCTTTGAGCGTCGTGTTCTTCTTGTAGGCGTCCAGCTTTGATTTATAAGTGGAAGCGCCCTTGAAATTCAATACATCCACGCTCGTCATGCTCGCATCCATTTCCTCAAAGGTGCAGGTTTCGACGAGCGAATGAATCCGTTCGCGCGAGCCGATGGGGAAATGGTGGTTGCACTTTGAGCAAACCTTCAGGTTTTCGTCCAGTTCCTTGTCAAAAATCATCGTTTCGCAGGTCGGGCATTTCACCCAGAGTCCTTCGGGAATGTCGCGCTTCTTGCTCTTGGATTTTGCGGAGCCGAGCTTCGGCTTTTTGGTAAAGGCGGTCTGCGTGTGCGCGATGGGGGGCGGCGTCAACGCCGGTTCCATCGTGGTTATGCCGCCAACTGACTTCTTCAGGAATGAAGTGGTGTCCATTAGATTGATAATACAATATTAAATTCCGCGCGCAATTGTCCAGACGCAAACATCACCGGCGCCGGCCGCTTTCAAGGCCTTCGCGCATGCGCTGGTCGTTGCGCCCGTCGTGAAAACGTCATCCACCAGGATTATTTTCTCGCCGTTCAATTTCACCCCTTTGCAAACCGCGAACGCGCCGCGCATGTTTTCCGCCCGCTGTTCGCGCGTGAGCAAAGTCTGGGTCGCGGTAGGTGAGACACGCCGGAGCAGCCTGCTGTTCAAGGAAATATTTGTGGCGCCGCTCAAATGTTTCGCCATCAATTCCGCCTGGTTGAATTCCCGTTCGCGTTCCTTGACCGGATGAAGAGGAACGGGCGCGATGAAATCCCATCTTTGACCGCGCAACGCAGGCACAGCCTCGCGCAGGAGCAATTCCGCCAGAAACGGACCGAACCAAAGCTCGCGCCGGTATTTGAAGCGGTGGATGATTTCCAGGACGATGGTTTTGGCGACGACCGCCGAGCGCGCGGANNAACGGCAGGCCGCAATGCTCGCAGAACGGCGGGCGGATAAAGCGGACCTGCGACCAGCATTTGGGGCAGACGAAGCCGGTTTTGGCCGTGGCCCGTTCCGTTTCGCAAATCCGGCAAATCTCGGGATAAAAAAATCCCAGCCCGGTGTTGAGCCAGCTTTGGATTGGTGCGGCAATCGCACTCATTCTGGAATCCTGAACCTTGCGCCGCCAAAAGCAAATCGCAAAATAACTTGATTTTTTCAAAAATTCAGCCGGAACAATTGCCCGTTCCGGTTGTTTTCCTTGGGCCGATACGCTGCGTCGGCCTTGGGGGCTCGTCCGCAATGATCGACGGGGGCAGCCGCTCCGCCTCAACAGCTAATGGAGCAGAAATATTTACCACCGGGCATGGAGATGGGCAGGTAAAAATTACCTGCTAATTCTAATAGTCGGTCAGGGAATCGGTATCTTCCCGCATCGAATCGGTCGGTTCGCATGTCGAGTCGGTCGGTTCAGCGGTGCATTTTCTTGAAAAAACGCCGATTTGCTGGGGTTTTGCTTTAAAGTGAAGTTTGACCCTTGGCCGAAACCGTTGCCGGGGAGGTTTTTCTAGGACAATCAAGACCGGCTAAGTAGGAAAAGTTTGAGCCGACTCTCGTCGGCTGCTACGAATTGCACGCTTGCCAATTTCCCGCAAAGGGACTATCCCCAAGCCATGAATTGGAAGCTTGCCATAGTTGCACTGGTCACGTTGGTTTGGAGCTGTCTCGCCTTCTGCGGCGAGATTCACGACGCGGCTCAAAAGGGCGACTTGGAAAAGGTCAAGGCGCTGCTTAAAGACAATGCTGAATTGGTTTTCAGCAAAGACGATGACGGCAATACGCCGTTGCACTCTGCTGTAAAGTTTGACCACAAGGACGTGGCGGAATTACTGCTGGCTCACAAGGCCGATGTGAATGCTAAGGGTAAGTGGAACATAACCCCTTTGTATTTGGCAGCAGGAAGTGGCCACAAGGAAGTAGTGGAATTACTGCTGGCCAACAAAGCCGATGTCAACGCAAGGGACAGCTATGAAGGCATGACGCCCTTGCACTGTGCGGCAGCTTTTGGCCACAAGAACGTGGCGGAACTACTTTTGACCAATAACGCTGATGTTAATGCCACGAATAAAGTCGGTAACACACCATTGCGATTGGCAGAAATGGAACAAGCAAAAGTTAAAACAAAGAAACCGGTATCGCCAAACGGTGAAAAGGATCTGATTGACGTAGCTGAATTTCTGCGCCAGCACGGCGGCCACGAGTAATTAAATTTTCACCGGACGTTCTTCCCTTCGCGCCTCGACAATGGCGGATTTTTTCCTAAATTGTCAGGAATGTCTTTGTCGTCTCAACCGCTGGTCATTGCCGGACGAACGTTCCGGTCGCGCCTCATCATGGGCACCGGCAAGTTCTCGTCGCCGGAGGCCATGCGCGACGCGCTCGCCGCCAGCGGCGCGGAAATGGTCACCGTGGCCCTGCGCCGCGCGGACTTGAGCGGGAAAAATGATCCGTTCGCAAACATTCTTGAATTTATTGACCCGAAGAAATATCTGCTTCTGCCCAACACCAGCGGCGCTATGAACGCGGAGGAAGCCGTACGCCTCGCGCGCCTCGCCGTCGCCGCCGGTCTGCCGCGCTGGGTGAAACTCGAAATCCATCCCGACCCGCGCTATCTGCTGCCCGACCCGATTGAAACTTTTCGCGCGGCGGAAATTCTGGTGAAGGAGGGTTTCACGGTGCTGCCATATATTAATGCCGACCCGGTGCTGGCGAAACGGTTGCAGGACATCGGCGTGGCGACGGTGATGCCGCTGGGTTCGCCCATCGGCTCGAACCGCGGCATCCAGACGCGCGACCAAATTAGGATAATAATTGAGCAAGCAACCGTTCCCGTTGTCGTAGATGCTGGACTCGGCGCGCCAAGCCACGCCGCCGAGGCAATGGAATTGGGCGCGGACGCGGCGCTGGTGAACACCGCCATCGCCGTGGCGAGCGATCCAAACAAGATGGCCGTCGCGTTCAAGATGGCCGTGGAGGCGGGGCGCGCGGCGTTTGAATCCGGTCTGGGTTCAACGCAGGAAACCGCGAGCGCCACGAGTCCGTTGACGGCGTTTCTAAATTAATCTTTAGAGCCACAGATTTTCACAGATGAAATAACATGAGTGCAAAACAATTATCCGCATCGCGCGCCCGGCAGATTTTGTCCGCCGCGACAAAAACCCGCGTGCTCGTCCTCGGCGACGTGATGCTCGACCAGTTCATCTGGGGCGGCGTGTCGCGCATCTCGCCGGAAGCGCCGGTGCCCGTCGTGGATTTCGAGCGCGAGAGCTTCATGCCCGGCGGCGCGGCGAACGTCGCGCGCAACCTGACCGCGCTTAATGTTCCAACAAAAGTTTTTGGCGTTGTAGGAAAAGATGAATCAGCAAATCAACTTAAAAAATTACTTCTACAACAAAATGTTGATTGCGATGGATTGGTAACCAGTTCTGACCGCCACACCAGCGTGAAAACTCGTGTCATCGCCCACAAGCAACAAGTTTGTCGGATTGACCGTGAAACTCGTCGCCAATTATTGCCACAGGAATGGAATCAATTATTGCCGTTAATCCGAAAGGATTTAGAAAAAGCTGACGCTTTAATTATTGGTGATTACGGCAAAGGCGTTGTTGACAATCAATTGCTTGGTCAACTTAAACCATATCGAAAGAAAGCGGTTTGGTTAAGCTTCGATCCCAAGCCGGTTCATCATTTGAATTTGGACGGACTCTCGCTCATCACGCCCAACCGCAAGGAAGCCTTTGAACTGGCGAATCTGCCGGACGAAACCAAAAACGCGAATCCACTCGCGGACAAGAATCTCATGCTCGTCGCGGAACGATTGCTGAATGAATTGCGTCCGGCGGTTCTGCTCATCACCCTGGGCGAACTGGGAATGTTGCTCTGCCAGCGCGGGCAAAAGCCGTTTCACATCCCGACCGTCGCACAGGAAGTCTTCGATGTTTCCGGCGCAGGCGACACGGTCATCGCAACATTTACTTTGGCAATCGCCGCCGGAGCCTCTCCGATTGAGGCGGCGATTTTGTCGAATCACGCCGCTGGAATTGTGGTCGGCAAAATCGGCACAGCGACAACCAGCGCGCAAGAATTGCTCGCAAGTTTTAATCCGTAGCCGTCAATGTGAATCGGCGGACATTCCGCATTTTCACATATGCGGCTACAAGCAAAAAATGAATTCAGGCAAAATCACCGTCGAGATGATTCACGCGATGAAAAGTCGCGGCGAAAAAATTGCCGCGCTGACGGCTTATGATTTTCCGATGGCGAAGCTGCTCGACGAGGCGGGCGTGCCGCTGCTGCTGGTCGGCGATTCTCTCGGCATGGTCGTTCTCGGTCATCCTGACACGACTCATGTGACGATGGCGGAAATGGAGCATCACGTCCGCGCCGCCGCGCGCGCGAAACCAAATGCGCTGCTTGGCGCGGATCTGCCGTTTAAAAGCTACGAGACGGTTTCCAGCGCCGTTGAAAATGCCAAACGGCTGGTGGCCGCGGGCGCGGAATTTGTGAAGGCCGAAGGCGGGCGGGAAATTCTGCCGCAGGTCCGCGCCATTGCTTCAGCGGGAATTCCATTGATGGGACATCTGGGGATGCTGCCGCAGCACGTCCTTGAAGAGGGCGGCTATCGCATCAAGGGCAAGATTGAATCGGAACAACAACGGCTGCTCGAAGATGCAAGGCTTCTGGCGGATGCGGGCGCTTTCGCGATTGTCCTGGAACTTGTCACGCCGCCGGTCGCAAAACTAATTTCCGAAAAGATTTCCATCCCCACAATCGGCATCGGCAGCGGCGACGATTGCGACGGACAGATATTGGTGACGCCGGATTTGGTCGGTTTGTTCCCGTGGTTCACGCCGCGTTTTGTAAAACCGAAGGCGAATTGCGCTGCGGAAATCAAGACGGCGGTTGCAGCGTGGAAAGATTCCCTGCAACAAAAATAGCTTCACCTGCCCGAAACATTTTGCGAGGCAACGGTGTTGGAATTAAGGATGAAATTTATCTGGATCATTTTTCTGATCGCACTGGCCGCAGGCGGCTGCATGACGCACTCAAAGGCCAGAGCGCAGGAGCAGGCGGCTTTTCTGGCCGGCCAGAATGCGGCGTTGCAACAGCAGCAGGAGCAGGCTCCCAGCGTGACGATTGTCGGGCCGGTGCAATATCCGAAAGTGCCGTGGGTCGCGGGATTGACCCTGGCACAGGCCATCGCCACGGCGGATTATCTGGACTCGCGCGCGCCAAAACAAATCATCATCACGCGCGACGGCGAAAGCGCGACGCTGGATCCGAAT
The DNA here is from genome assembly GCA_003133815.1 of Limisphaerales bacterium. Lineage (GTDB taxonomy): Bacteria > Verrucomicrobiota > Verrucomicrobiia > Limisphaerales > UBA11358 > UBA11358. The sequence continues at coordinate 10,747 of PKZR01000159.1, forward strand.
GTTTTGTTGAACGGCGCAGTCGTGCCGCTGGAAGCCGGCGACGTGGTCGAACTCCGTCCTTAAATTTTGACGCAAATGAAAATCCGTTTGTTCATCAAACCGTATTGCGGCTGGTGCCACAAGGCGATCCGCTGGCTCGACGACCACGACATCAAATATGAGAAGATTGACGTGATCGCGGACGAAGCAGGGTTTGCCGAAATGATACGCATTTCAGGCCAGGAGCTTGCGCCGGTGCTGGAGGTGGATGGCAAAGTGCTGGCGGATTTCGGCCCGGAAGAATTGCCGGAATTTTTTAAAAACTTGAACCACGAATAGATACGAACGGAATCCAATTCAACGCAGTTTGTTTTTCCAATTTTATTCGTGTTTATTGGTGTCCATTCGTGGTTAAATAAAATTTGCAATGACGACGACTGAATTGAAACCGCGCCCGCGTCTGCCGGACTGGCTGCGAATCACACTGCCCACGTCGGACGGATTCGCGCGCACGCGCGGGCTGCTCGACGAACTGAAGCTGCACACGGTCTGCGAAAGCGCCAAGTGCCCGAACCATTGGGAATGCTGGGAGAAGGGCACGGCGACGTTCATGATTGCGGGCGACCGCTGCACGCGCGCGTGCGGTTTTTGTGCGGTCAGCACGGCCAAACCGCTCGCGCTCGAAGCCGACGAACCGGCGCGCGTGGCCGAGGCGACGCGGCGGATGAAATTGAAACACGTCGTTATCACGGCGGTGGCACGCGACGATTTGAAGGACGGCGGCGCGGATCATTTCCGCCAGACGATTGAGAAAGTGCGCGAACTCAATCCGAACATTGTCATCGAAGTTTTGGTTCCTGATTTCAATGAGAGCGATGCGTCCATCGAAAATGTGCTCGATGCGAATCCGCACATCTTCAATCACAATCTTGAGACAGTGCGGCGCTTGACGCCGAGCGTTCGTCACCGCGCGACGTATGATCGTTCGCTCACCGTGTTGAAAAAAGTTAAGGAGAAGCGCGGCGACACGATTTACACGAAGTCCGGCATCATGCTCGGCCTGGGTGAAACGGATGATGAAGTGGTGGTTGCAATGGAGGATTTGCGGGCGGCGAAGTGCGACATCCTCACGCTGGGACAATATTTGCAGCCGTCTCTGAAACATCTGCCGGTCATTGAATTTGTGGCCCCGGAGCAATTCGCGGCGCTGGGGCGGGTGGCGCGGGAACTGGGCTTTGTACATGTCGCGAGCGGGCCGATGGTGCGCAGCTCATATCACGCGGACGAATTTTCCATGCCCTCAATGCTGTGAAAACGGATTGCGGTTAATGAACAGGTAGATCGCGATGCCGAATCCGATGATCCCGATCGCAAATCCGGCGATGGTGATGAAAGTGTTTATCATCCTCGCCTTTTCGGAAATCTTTTCAGTCTCGCTTTTTTCTCCGGCCATGAACGGCGCAAATTCCTTTTCAAGTGCGGCGGCGATGGCTTCCTCGTCCTTGAGCCGGTAAGTCAGCCAGCCGCCTTCTCTCCGCTCCGTCGCGCCAAGGCCGACGTCGGATTCGTTCTTCCACCCGGCGGGCAGGCGCGATGAAATTTCGGCGGTTGGCGGTTGAAAGCCGAGATGTTTCCAGAATGGCGACTGTTCCTGTGTCCAAATCCGGAAGACCCCGTGGTTTGAGGCGAGAGTTTGGATGCGTTCCCAGAACAACTGCCGCGCTGCGTCGGCAACTCCGAAATCCGAATAGCCTTCGCTGTGGAGCAGGGCGTGTTGACCGGAAAGCTGGATGCCCATCGCGCCGACTACTTCGCCGGCGGCGTTTTCCACGACCTGAAATTCAGTCAGCCGCTTTTCCAGATCATCCGGCGAAAAGCGCATGGCCTCCCATGTCTGCCTCAGCGTCGCGATGTCGTCCACCGTGGCGCGGCGGACGCGGAGGTTTTGCGGATTCATGGCGTATGGCGCGGTAGCAATTGCATTTTTCAAACCTTATGGCAATTTCAGCGGGAAATTAATTTAAAATGCAACCATGAGCAATATGACAAATGAACAACTTCTTAACGCATTGAACTGGCGTTATGCCACCAAGACATTTGACGCCACCAAGAAAATCCCCGATGACATCTGGAAAACGCTGGAGCAATCGCTCGTGCTCACGCCGACGTCCTATGGGTTGCAGCCGTATCAGTTTCTGGTGGTCAACAATTCCGCAAAGCGCGCCGAACTCCTGCCGCATTCATGGAACCAGAAGCAGGTCGTGGACTGTTCGCAGTTTGTCGTTTTCACCGCGCGCACGGAGATGAAGGACGCCGACGTGGACAAGCTCATCAAGCGCACCACTGAATTGCGCGGGCTTCCGGCCGACGCCCTGAACGCCTATCGCGGCATGATGCTCGGCGATGTGGTGAACGGTCCGCGCGGAAAAAACGCCCGCGAATGGGCGACCCGCCAGACTTACATCGCGCTTGGCAACTTGATGACGTGTGCCGCTGTCCTCGGCGTGGATGCCTGCCCGATGGAAGGGTTGAACCCGGTGGAATATGACAGGATTTTGAACCTCAACGGCACTGGTTACGCCACGGTCGTCGCGTGCGCGCTCGGCTACCGCGCCGCAGCCGACAAATATGCCGGCCTGAAGAAGGTGCGTTATGAGACCGGGGAATTGGTGCGGACGATTTGATCGGATTGCCGCGCAAATTTTGTCCTTTAATTTGAACTGACAATCCATTAAATCAATTCCCATGATTAAAAGATTCTTCGCGCCCGGAAACAATTCAGCTTCCGCCAACTTCGCGCTCTTTGTGATGCGCGTCTGGATAGGCTTTGAAATGCTCCTGCTGCACGGCATGGACAAACTGAAAACATTCGACGAGAAATCCGCGACATTTCCTGATCCCTTTGGCATCGGCCACGGCGCAAGCCTGGCGTTGTCCGTCTTCGCGGAATTTTTTGTCTCGCTCCTGATCATATTCGGCCTGCTCACGCGGTGGGGCGCCATGGTCCTGATCATCAACATGTCCGTCGCCTTTGTCACCGTTCACAAGGTCGTCCTGACCGGCCCCAGGGGAGGGGAACTGGCGTTCCTTTACCTGATGGTCTATGTCGTCCTGTTGTTTGCAGGCCCCGGCAAGTTTTCCGTGGACCAGGTCCTCTTTGGCAAACCAACCTCCTCGGGCTCCAGCCAACCCAAGAAGAAATAACCGGTTTTCCGGTCGCAGCAGCCGGACGCACTTGAGGCTTTTGTGACAGTCAGGTGACATTTTCGATTTGCAGGCACAACTCGCTTGCATGGCGGGAAATTTTATCCTGAAATGTGCCGGGATGTTTACGATCAAGCAACATTGCCCGCACGCGGATCACCTGATGCGTGCCACGCAATTTCACCATGTCCAGCTCAGTTCGATGGCCGACTTGAAGGCAAACATGCTCCTGACCATGTCGTCCGTCGTGCTGACGCTTTGCCTGCCGCAGGTGTTGAAGAACAGCCATCTATGGCCGCTCTACATTCTCATCAGCTTCTGCCTGCTCACCATCTGCCTGGCCACCTACGCCGTCATGCCCAAGCTGCCGTCGCCCAACCTGCCACCGCCCGACGTCAACAGCCCCCAGTTCAACCTTCTGTTCTTTGGCGACTTCACGCGCATCAGCCAGCAGCAATTTGAGAGCTCCATGGAGGAAATCATGAACGACCACAGCCGCACCTATGGCGCACAGGTGCGCGAGATTTACCTGCTGGGAACCTATCTGGCCAAAAAGAAATACCGCTACCTTCGTTACGGCTACCTTTCATTTATCGTAGGATTGTTCGCCGCCTGCATCGGATTTATCATCATCGGCTTGAATTGATGAATCGTTTGTCAAAGACATAATCCCGCCCGTCTCTGAATTTCTGATGCGAAAACCGCGCCTGAATTGTATGTTGGGTTGATGAAACATTTTCCGTGGATTGCCGGGTTGCTGCTGTTCGCGATGCTCGCGTCCGGGCGGGCCGGGACGCTGGTGCAGTTTCACACCGCGTTCGGTAACATGGCGGTGGAGCTTTACGACCAGGACAAGCCGGCCACCGTGCAGAACTTCATTTCCTACATCCGCAGCGGGCGTTATACAAATGAATTCAGCCATCGTCTGGTGCCGGGATTTGTGTTGCAGGCGGGCGGGTTCACCGTCACCAACCGCGGCACCACCAACTGGGCCACCATCCCGGTGCCGACCTATCCGCCGGTGACGAATGAATTCAACACGGGACAGTTTTACAGCAACCTCTTCGGCACCATCGCCATGGCCAAGACCACCAACGCCAACTCCGCCACCTCGCAGTTCTTCTTCAACCTCACCAACAATTCCGCCTCGCTCGACAACACCAACAACAGCGGCGGGTTTACCGTGTTCGGCCACGTCGTCGCCGGCACCAATGTTTTGGCGATGTTCAACAATTTCCAGTATTGGCTCCCGCAATTTGGGATTCTGCCACAGCCGACCAACCTGGTGCTTTACCAGTATTACTCACCGCCGTTCGACACCCTCCCGCTGCTCTATCCAAGTATCATTGATTCCAACTTTCTCTACATTGACATTTCTTTGCCCAGCATCCAGATCGCGGCCCTGACCAACCGCGCCTGCGCGATTTCCTGGACCAGCACGGCGGGCATGACGAACTATGTGGAATTCACCACCAACCTGCCGCCTGTATGGCAGGTGTTGTTCGCCACAAACGGCACTGGCGCGCCGATGCAGTGGGTGGATACCACCACCAACCCGCCTTCGCGCTTCTACCATGTCCGCGTGGCGGATTGAGGCGCATTAATTAATCGAGTTCTTCAAGAAGCTCCAAGATCCTTCGGATACGTTCCTCCCGGAATAAGACCCCTCCAATCTTACAGACCACCCGTTGCTGGCCTCCTAAAAACTCCATTTTGAGGAGTAGCAAGCGTTGCTGCCCTGTAAAAAGGACTTTTTGAACCCACAGCAGCCGTTGCT
>PKZR01000036.1 GCA_003133815.1 Limisphaerales bacterium
CTTTATTCAGCGTCTCCCTAGAGCCTGTGGTCAATATTGAACCGGTGCCTTCATGCCAGACCAATTTGGACTTGCTGGATATTCCACCCCTTTCAGAGAGACTTGGTGCTTTGCGGAATTAAATATAAGGCACGATGATGCTTCCCAAATAATTCTGGATTTCGCGCGGCGAACTCTTTGACTCGTGCGCCATTTTTCCGTCTGGAGTGCGCGATGTTGCCTTTTTATGATCGCAGAGTAACCGTCGCTCGCAAGGATGTTGCACCAGTTTGGACACGGAGTTTTCCAATCGCCAAAGAGCCTACGACCTTGGGCCAGCACCTCAAGAAGAAACGATTCTTGGCTGGTGTCCGACAACGGGAAGCCGCTGTAAAATTAGGGGTTAGCGCACGAACCTTGAGTCTGTGGGAATGTGACCGGATATACCCGTCTTGGGCTTTCCAGCCGATTTTAATCGCATATTTAGGCTGTGACCCGTTCACCGAAACGGGTCTCAAGACCCCAAAAGGCAACGAAACACCATGCGTTGCCTTTTTTTCACCTGATGCCTCTTTAGCGTTGGGTCAAAAGATCAAACTCCACCGGCTGAAGTTGCGAAAAACGAGGAAACGATTGGCGTCGGAACTGGGCGTCAGCATCAAAACGCTTTGGGGCTGGGAAACTAATCGCTGGAAACCAAGTCCCAAATGCAATAAGCTTCTGATTGGGCTGGTAATTTTGTGACTTGATCTGAATGTGAGCCTGACCGAAACCATGCTCTAAAAATCAAAAGATTGAAAACCTGCTCCGACTCACTCGCGTCAAAAGTGAGGTGATTTAAGAAAGCCCCGTTGACCAGCCATCGGAGCATGGGGAGCCGGTTTGATGGGTGAGCTTCACGGCTTGCTTCAATGTGCGCGCCTCAACTTCCTTGAGGATGCCTTGCTTTTTAAGAAAACCCCGGAACTCACTTCCACGCCGCGCTCTTTTGAGCAAACTTTTAGCTTTCATCATAAGACAGTGTATCAAAAATGATGCGCATATCAAACCCATCGGCAGTCATTGGTTGCGTTTTATACATTGTGTTTGCGGGAAATATTTTCTGCGCCAGCAAGGTCGTTAATTTGGCGGATAATTTTTGCGCGTATTCCAGGGCATTTTGGCGATGAGCAGACCCATGCCGCAAAAGTCCGTAATGCCAGCGAAAACCAGACCGGCACCCACAAAACCTGACAGCCAGATGAAGTCGAAATTCACAAACCGCGCGAGCAACACGCCTGTAAAGACAAGTCCACCAGCAGCAATGCGGACTTGGCGTTCGAGGCTGACAACTTTCACAGTGCTGCGCTCCACCGGTAAATTTGCTGCTATCCATGCAAGCGTGCCGCCTTCGACGACGATGGGTTGTGAGAAACCTTCCTTTGCAAATTTCTCCGCCGCCTTTGTCGCGCGCTGGCCGCTGCGACACAGCAGATAAACCGGCTGGTCTTTTTGCAAGTGCAGTGCGCCCGGTTTCAATTCATCCAACGGAACGCTCCGCGCCTGCGGGACGTGGACTTCTGCGTATTCCACCGGCGTGCGAACATCGAACAAAGCCACATCGGGATGAGTCGCAAGAATTTTTAACAGTTCGACTGGCGAGATGGTTTTCATATCACTTCCAATGTTCAATTCCGCTTCAACGAACGCAAGGCCAATACCAGCGCGTCCACTTCCTCGCGGGTGTTGTAAAATGCGAGCGACGGACGGACGCTGCTTTCAAGACCGAAATGGCGGATGGCTGGTTGCGCGCAATGATGTCCGGCGCGGACAGCGATGCCGTTTTTGTCGAGATGCCGCGCGACGCTTTCATTTGGCACGCCGGGAATTACGAATGATAACACACTTGCCTTGCTGACTGCTGTTCCAATGGGTCGCAAGCCGGGGATGGTTGCCATTGCTTGCGTCGCATATTCGAGCAGAGCGTGTTCATAGGCGGCAATCGCGGGAATTCCAACTTTGAACAGATAATCAATCGCCGCGCCGAGGCCGACAACGCCCGCGATGTCCGGTGTTCCGGCCTCGAATTTTTCCGGCGCGTTTTGATAAATGGTTTTCTCAAAACGCACGTCTTTGATCATGTGACCGCCGCCCTGCCACGGCGGCATGGCTTCGAGCAACGGCGCTTTGCCATAAAGCGCGCCGATGCCGGTCGGTGCAAAAATCTTGTGACCGGAGAAAACGTAGAAGTCTGCGTCGAGTGCGGAAACATTGACGGGCAGATGCGGTGTGGATTGCGCGCCGTCAATCAAAACCGGCACGCCGCGCGCGTGTGCCAGCGCGATGATTTGTTCTATGGGATTGATTGTGCCGAGCGAATTGGAAACGTGCGCAACGGAAACAAACTTCGTTTTGCCGGTGAGCAATTTTATATACTCTTCCAAAATCAATTCGCCGCGATCATTGATCGGGATCACTTTGATGACCGCGCCGGTTTGCTGCGCGAGCAACTGCCAAGGCACGATGTTCGCGTGATGCTCCAGTTCGCTGACAATGATTTCATCGCTCGCGCCGATGTTTTTGCGGCCGTAACTTTGTGCGACGAGATTGATGGCTTCGGTCGTGCCGCGAACGAAAATGATTTCCTTCGCGTCGGCTGCACCGAGAAATTTGCGGACTTTTTCGCGACCAGCTTCAAATAATTCCGTCGAGCGCGCGGCCAGCGCGTGCGCGGCACGGTGAATGTTGGAATTGTCGCGGCTGTAAAATTTTGAGGTCGCGTCAATCACAGCCTGCGGCTTGTGCGTCGTGGCGGCGTTGTCGAGCCAGATGAGCGGCTTGCCGTTGACGAGTTGGTGCAACGCAGGAAAATCGCGGCGCACGCCTTCAATGTCGAACTTCGGAATTGGCACGGCATTCTTCGGATACGACTGGCAGGCGGCAGGCGATTTGCCGGAAGGATTACCACCGCGCAGAAAATAATATTCCGGCGCAGAAGCCGATTCCGCGTCGGGCAAGCCCAGCAGCGAATTGCTGTTCGCCGTTTTCGTATCCGACTTTTTACCTTTCGGGCGATAGTCACCATTGCAGCGCGGCTCGCCGAACGCATAGCTGTCGCCAGAGTCCGGCGTGTGCGCGCCGGAGGGAGTCGCACTCGACGTGGATTTTTCCGGCCCGGACAATTTTGGCGCGGCGGGTTGTGCGCTCGGATGCACCGGCGGCACGGCGGAACTGGCATCCGTGGCGGAAAGGCCGGACAAATCTGGAACGCCGGGAATTTTCCCTGGCACGGCGGGCGTCGCCGCTGGCCGTGCGCCGCGACTCAATCCCGAAAACGCCTCGGCCAAGAGCTTGGCAACAAGGTCGCTGTGCGCTGCTTCATCTGCCGCCGGTTCGGCGACGACAGAAGACGGCTCACTGTTTGGCACTGTAGTCATAATAATTGTTCACAACGACATTATCCAAACGGGCGATGGCATCGGTGGTCAGCACGCTCGCAGAGAAGTAGCGCGTGACGAGGTGCGACGCGATGGAATTTTCATTCGTGCCCATGTAGCGCACGGAAAGGCCGGGTTCGACTTCGCCAGTCACACCGGTCTTTTGCAAGCCGACGACGCCTTGCTCGGCTTCGCCCACGCGGAGCAACAAGATGCTGGAAGAATTATTTTTCACTTCGAGTTTGTTGCTCGGAATCAGCGGCACGCCGCGCCAGGTGATGAACGGCGTTCCGAACAAATGCACCGTCGGTGGCGGCACGCCACGGCGCGTGCATTCGCGACCGAAGGCGACAATTGCCTTGGGATGCGCGAGAAAAAACGCGGGTTTTTTCCAGACGAGATTCAGCAATTCATCCAAATCGTCCGGCGTCGGTGCGCCCTTGCGCGTCTTGATGGTTTGCGAAGAATCCACTTCCTTGAGCAAACCGAAATCAGAATGGTTGATGAGTTCCCATTCCTCGCGTTCCTTGACGGCTTCGACGGTGAGGCGGATTTGCTCACGGAGCTGGTCAATCTTGTTGCTGTAAAGATCGGTCACGCGTGTGTGCGTGCGCAGCACCGTCTGGATGGTGCTCAAATGATACTCGCGCGGGTCGGGGTCGTAATCCACAAAGGTCGTCGGCAGTTTCGGCTCGCCGCCATCCACGGTGAGCAAATCCACTTTGCCTTCGCCGAATTCGTTCGCGGGCTTGCCCTTCGCGGCCTTGGCGACGCGGTTCACACGATAAACGCCGCCGTCCACATCCACCCACGGCAGCAGTTTGTTCAGCCAGCGCGGGGTGATTTCCGTCATCTGCGGGACCGTGACGGTGGCGGTGGCAAGATTGCGCGCGGCGGCGGCACTCAAGCTCAAGTTGATTTCAGTTTCTTTGCTCATAATTTATTTTGGTTGTTGGTGAATGGGAAAATTCAACGCGGATTGCGTGTCGGAAAAACGGGAAGAAACTTCGCGCGTGAAAACGCCGAAGCAAAAACTAGAACTTCCGGTCGCGCCGGAATCTGGACACAATTCGACATGAATATACTTTCGTTTTCATGGAAGCCGCCAGTTGACCGGTGAGCGCCGTGAGGTTTTTAATTTTCTGAAGTGGCGTTAGTCGCCTACTGTGAATCAAATGCTAAATGCCGGAAGCAACTTGTCAATACTGATGCCCCTTAAATAATCCAATCATGTGCGGCGGCGTTTTTTCGCGCGGATTTGTCGTGGATGACGAGTTGCTTTTCCTCGTAAATCACCAGCGAATCCGGCGGGACGCTGTGCATGAGAAACACATTCGCACCGATGGTCGAGTTCGCGCCGATGATTGTCTCGCCACCGAGAATCGTGGAGTTTGGATAAATTGTCACGTTGTCCTCGACGTTCGGATGGCGCTTGCCGCCTTTGACGATGTGGCCGGCCTCGTCCTTGGCAAAACTGCGAGCGCCGAGCGTGACGCCGTGATACAACTTCACGCGCTTCCCGATTTTGCACGTCTCGCCGATGACCACACCCGTGCCATGATCTATGAAAAATTGGGAGCCAATCCGCGCACCCGGATGGATGTCAATGCCCGTGCGGCTGTGCGCCCACTCCGTCATCATGCGCGGAATAATCGGTGCGCCCGCCAGATATAAAACGTGCGCGAGCCGCTGGATGGCGATGGCCTCGATGAACGGATACGACAAAATAATTTCCTCGCTATAAAGCGCGGCGGGATCGCCTTCGTAAGCGGCTTCGATGTCTGTGCGCAGCAATTCACGCACATCGGGTAACGAATGGAAAAACTGCCGCAGAATCGGTGGCGTGCGGCCAGTCGGTTTTTTCGGATCGCCGATGCGGACACTTTTACGCACCTGGTCTTCAAGGCGCAACGCGACTTTGGAAAGTCTTTCACCGGTGAGTTCCGCCAATGTGCCGTGATGCACCGCATCGTCATCATGGAAACCGGGAAACAACAATTGCAACAAGTCTTCACAAATTTGCCCAACTGCGCGCGTGGACGGCATGTTGTGCGCGTCGCGATTGTTCAATCCGCCGACCGTTGCATAGGAGACGAGCAGTGCAGGCACAAACTGGTCGTAGGGTTTTTCGACGAAAATGGCTGCTTCAATTCCTTCGTTTGGCGAAGCAAAGGTAGTCGAACTGTGTTTCGCAGTGGTTGGCAGATGATTCATAATCTTTGAAAATTTTTCATGCGTAATTTTATTCTGTCGCCATGCCCATTTTCGTGATGTCAAGCTGGCGCAGCGTGTCGAGAATTGAAACCATGATCTGATAATCCGTGTCGTCTGCGCCTTTGACGACCACGCCGAGGTCGGGGTCGGCAGCTTTCAGGACCGCGAGTTTTTGTTTCAGTTGCGTCGGCGTGACGAGCGCATTGTCCAAAGTGATTTGTCCCTGCGCGCTGACTTCGATGCGCGTCGGCTCAATTTTCGGCTTTTGCACCGGTGGTTTGCCGGACGGCAAATTGATTTCCAAATTGTTCATCATCTGCGGCGTCGTGATGATGAAAATGACGAGCAGCACAAACACGAGGTCGAGCAACGGCGTGATGTTCAGTTCGTTCAGCGAACTGTGGTGCGAACGGGATGTTTTTTTCAGGCTCATTGCAAAACGGGTTCGGTTGCTTCCTGCACGTCGAAACGAATGGTGACGCGCGACGGAAAATTCGTGGGCGGTGGACGGTCAATGTTTTTAACCACATTGAAAACTTGTTTGACCGTCGCGTCCCATTTCTCCTCGCCGGAACCTTTGAGCCAAGTGGGATTTTCTATGTTGCCCTGTCTGTCCACGCTCACGGCAACTTCAGCCACAAAATCGTCATCCGACTCGTCATCCGGTCGGTTCCATTTCTGGCGCAAAACATATTCCATATAACCTTTGTAAAGTTGCACGGGATCGGAACTGGTCTCAACGGCCTTGCCGCCGCCGAATTCAAACGACGGCAATTCGCTATTCGCCGGCGCAACCACCGACGGCGCGACGACGGGCGGTGCTTGCATCTTCGGCGCTTCGACAATCTTTGGAGTTTCAACTTTCGGCGGCTCGGTTTTCGGAGGTTCAATCTTCGGCGGTTCCGGTTCTTTGGGTTTTTCCGGCGGCTTTTCCTTGATCATATGCACGGCAATTGTGTTCAGTTTTTTCCCAAGCAAACCTTCGCGCGCCGCAAAATAAAACAACACCAGCACCAAGACGGCGTGGAATGCGAACGAGATCATCAAGTTCACTCTCGACGAGTTCTTCGTTTTGCGCGGTTTGGATTGCGGCAGCATTTTATTTTAACGGGTCGGTCGCCAAATCCACTTTCGGCACGTTCGCCTGCTGGCAGACATCCAGCACGGCGCGGATTTGTTTATACTTCGTGTGTGCGTCGCCGCGCACGATCACGTTCAAATCAGGATCGTCCGTTCGCAGGCTGATGAGCGTCTGCAACATCTCCGACGCATCGGCGATTTTCTTTTTGTTCAGATACAACGTGCCGTCGCCTTGCACGGTAATGTAATTGGCCTTGCGCGGCGGGTCTTTCAACTGCCGTGCGGCGGTCGGCAGTTTCAAATCCAGATCATTCACCGGCGGGATCGTCGTGATGATGAAAATCACCAGCAACACGAATCCCAAGTCGAGCAGCGGAGTGATGTTCAACTCCGTCAGCGAATGGTGGACTGAACGCGAACACTTTTTCATGGGTCAAATGGCCGGTGTATTTTCTTTCAGTTCAGTGCGCGTCAAAGCCGTCGCGATTTTGTCTTCCAGATCACGGTTGTCCACATAAGCGTGTTCGATTTGCGTGGCAAAACGTGCGGCGTAGCCATCCAGTTCCTGCGTGATGGAGCGAATGGTCGTGACCATGAAGTTGTAGGCGAACATCGCCGGAATCGCGACGAGCAATCCCGTGACCGTCGCGACCAATGCAGCCGCAACGCCCGGAGCCATTGCCGTCAACGTCGCCGCTTTCGATTCAGCAATTCCTGCAAATGTTGACATAACCCCCCAGACCGTTCCGAGCAATCCGATGAACGGGCCTCCCGCCACGGCAGTGGACAAAACAATCATGCCTTTTTCCAACGACATCGCCTGCGCCGCCGCCGCTTCTTCCAAAACCACCTTCACCGCCTCGAACGAACTGGTGCTGATGCGGCGTTCGCCTTTCACGGTCACGGGATTTTTTTCCAATTGATAAGCCAGTTCCTCCGCGCCGCGTTCATAAAGCGCGTAAGCGGGCGCACCATCGAACAACTCGCCGCGTTTCTTGATGTCCAGCGGGTCGCGCGTCGAGGCGTAGGCGTCAAAAAACTTTTTTGCCGCATTGCGCGCAATTAGCAATTGCCGGAATTTGGTCAGGATAATCGTCCAGCTAAACAGGGATAAAATCAGCAGCACCAGAACCGTGATTTTGCCTTCCGTCGTCGCGTTCTCGATCGCATACACCGCCGCGTTCGCGGCCAGCATGGGTTGAATGAAAGTGGTCATGGAATATTTTTTGGTTCAGTTTTGAGTTTTATTTTTTGTTTCGGGACAAATTTGAAATTGTTTTAATTCTTCTGCGGCAAAATCACCGTCACGCGGCTTACTTTTTGCGCCAGCGCGATGCCTTTGTTTTTCTTCTTCTGCTCTTCCACGTCATCCTGACTGTCGTCTTTGGAAGTTGCGGCATTGGCGTTGTCGGTGGTTTGTGAAATGTTTTGCGTCCCGCTTGATTGCGGAATGCCGATGGTCGCGCCGCTGGCGTCGCCTGAAGTCGAGACGGAACCGGAGAGCAGGCTGGCGGTGATTTCTCCACCGCTGACCGACACGTTTTCCCCGCCCACGATCGTGCCTGACACGGAGCCGCCCGCAGAAACGGAAACGGTCGTTGAACCGACGATGGTTCCGCTGAAATTATCCCCGGCGTTGATGGCAACCGAGCCGCTGCCTACAAAAATCCCTGAAATGTTGCCGCCAGCCGTTGTGCGGATGTTGGATCCGATGACGCCTGAATTGCCGGCGGAAATATCATTGCCGGCATCCAGTTCGATGAAATTGGCCGGGCTGACGATGTGGTTGAATGGAATCTGCTCGATGCCGCCGAGGTTCGCATTGATGTTGCCGTGCAGTGCCTGAACAGTGACATTTCCGACGCCGATGATGGAAGCGCCGTCGGTGATGGCCATGATGCCGCTGCCGCCGATGTCCCGGCCTGTGGCCAGCGTCGTCACGTTGCCGTTCGCGTCCAAATGAAGTTCGGTTTGAACTTCCACGTCTCCGATGCCGCCCGAACCGGCATTCACATCGCCGTTTTGGGAAATGACGGTGACATTCCCGCCGTCATACGCGGCGATGCGGGAACCGTTCACGTCAACGTCGCCGCCGACGGTCACGGAAATATTGCCGTCGCTGGTCGTAAAAATTCCGCGCGGCACATTGTTCGCCTCGCCAAACAGCGATTGCAAACCCAAGTCAAGCGTCCCGCCGACGATCAATTGGATTCCACCCAGCCAGCCGGAATTTCCGATGGCGGTCGTAGTCATTTCCAAGTTGCCGGAGAGATTGATATCCAGAGACGCGCCATCAATGGCAATCGTGGACAATTCGGGCAGGAATTTTTGATTGACCTGGATTCCGGCGGACGTGCCTAAATCCATGTTCTGCGCGGTGATGTTGAACTGGCCCGGGCCGTTGAGCGAAATGCCACTGCCGCTGGCCTGAACGCCCTGGCTTTGTGCAAAGAGCGCTGCGATGGCTGATTGTTGGTCTGAAGTAAGGGGAATGGACTGTGTCTGACCGTTGACGACGAGGGTCGGGTTTTGCAAGAACGCCAAATCTTGTGAATTCATCTGCCCGCGATAAGAAAGCAAACCGGTGTTGGGATCGTAGGCCAGAAATTCGGTCGCCGAGGGATCCGTGCTGATGCTGGTGTCGAATATTTCCGCCGGCAGCGGAGCGGCATTGTAATTGTTCAGGCTGACCGAGGTGACGAGACCCTTGTAAACAATGTCACCCAAAACATTAATGCTGGTGGCGCTTCCGATTCCCGCTGCGGCAAGGTTTTGTCCGCTGAAATTAAAATTGTAGGTGCCATAAATATTCTGGCCGTTGAGCGCGGTGAAAGGCTGCGCCCCTGCGACGGTGATGTCCGCAAATGTCGGCACGACGAGACTGAAATTGGCGATGCTGCCTGCAACATCCAAAATCACAGGGTCTGAATCATTCAAGTGCAGCGGCGTCACAGCGTGACCGCTGGCGAAAGTTGCAAAGCCCGGAAGTCCGCTGTCAGACATCGTGATGCCGGTGGGAACGGTGTTGTTGATCACGCCGGTAAAATTTCCGCCGTCGGTGATGTTCAACGATCCTTGGATGGATGGGTAAAGAATGAGCGACGAGTCCAGCGTGATGCCACCCGTGCCCGCCATTAGCGATAATATCGACGGGTAAATCGCGGTGTTGTCCGATTCACCTTTGAAACGGAACAACGTGCCGTTGCCCAATGTCAGGGAATTCCCGGCCCAAAACGAAGCTGCGGAATCGAGGGCGTAATTGAAAAGATTGCCGGACTTGGGAGTTGGCGAAGTGATGGTTCCGGCGCTGTCAATGTTGCCGACAAAGGTGCTGGCCGGAATTCGTATGGAGTTGGCGTTGAAAGTGCCATTGGGATTGTTGACCTCGGTGACATATAAATCCCGCGCGGCGAACACCTGCCAGTTTCCCGAAATCAAACTGAGGTTCACGCCCTGTTGAATCGTGCCGATGTCAGCAGCCGGATTGTTGATGGTGACATTGTTGTTGTCATCAAGCGAAACACCCGCTTCCAGCCTGCCCGTGCCGTCGCTCACGAGAAAATTGCCCGTGATCAGATTACCCGCAATCACCGTCACGTCGCCACCGCCGTATGCGCCGGAAGCGCCCGGAGTTGTTGACGATGTCGTGCGCGTTTGTGGAATACTGATCACATCATCGCCCGCATCCAGCGTGACATTCCCGCCTGAGATGGTGGAAATACCGCCGACATTGTTGCCGAGACTCAATCCATTATTGCCGATGGAATAACCCGTATAATTTTGTCCGGCATTGATATCGCCATACTGGGCGGTCGCATAAATATTTCCGCCGGCCGCCGTGTTGATGTAAGCGCCGATGCCGGGATTAAAATAATCAGGATTCCCCACCTGCACACTTGCCGCAGCGAATAGATTTATGTCGCCGTCCTGCGTTTGAATGTAGGAATCGCCATCCAGAAAAATTAAATCGCTGCCTGATGCCGGCGCGGGCTGCGAGATTGTGGGAACAAATCCCGCGCCAGCTACAAGATTTACGTTCCAATTGTTGCCGGCCACAAGACTGGAGCCGTCATCAATGGTGATGTTGTTGCCAGCCTGCAAATGCAGTGTGGTCGGCGCACCGGGATCGTTCAGGTTCCAGCCTGTTTGCAGTTCGATGTTGTCAGCGGCAAACAATGCGATCTGCGAATAGTTTGCGAGATCGTTCACATTGAAGTTCACGTCCAGCACGCTGTTATTATTTACCGTGACCGTTGAAGTGGCGGTTGGATTTTGCGAAAGCGTGATGTCAAATGGATTGATTAGAAGATTGTCCTGCGCCGCAAAATTTGGAGCGGTCAGATTGTCTATGCCTGACTGAATGTTGTTCGCACTCACGCCGGTTCCGAAAATTTCCACGAAGCCGTCCGGTCCGCCCGATTGTCCAGCGACATTGATTTGCGATGTCGGCGTGTCGGCAAATGAATTTCCTGAATCGAGCACCACGATTCCGCCGGGGCTTGCGCCGCCTGCGGTCGAATCGCCTTTTGCAGAAATGCTGGAGTCGGCACCAAGAATTAGGCTGTCCCTCGCCACCAGTTCAATGACGCCGTTCACATTTTGCACCGAATCCGCCTGAACCAATCCGTTTTGATTCACCACCTGTGCCTGAAGCGCAATCGTTCCGGCATCGGCGGTGATCTGGCCGAAATTATTCACCGAGCCGGAAGGCAATCTGACAACGCTGCTGAAACCGCGTCCATCGGCGCGCTCGTTCAATAACACTTCCTGTCCAGCATAAAGGCCGACATCGCCGCCGGGCGCGGAAAGGCTGCCATGGTTTTCAACATCTTCGGCGATGAGATACAGGGATTTTCCCGAGCCGACGCTGATCTGCCCATAATTGACAATGCTCTTGGACGGCGGCATTCCAGTAAATGTCCACGCCGTCCCCGCGCCGAAGTCCGGCGACAGCGGCGCGGTGGTGGCGATGAAACTTCCGCCAACGCTGACCATCGAGTTTGGGCCGAAATAAAATCCGTTCGCGTTGGCAAGGATGACCGTGCCGTTCGCGTTGAGATTTCCAAAAATCTGCGACGCGTTGGCGCCACCAATCTGGTTGATGACGACAGAATTTACCGACGGCTGAAGGAAAGTCGTCGTCTCACCGGCTTGGATGTCAAAATTGCCCCAGTTCAAAAACGCCACCGGGCTGGTGGTGGTGATGTTGAGTTGCGAACCGTTTGGCTGCGGGGGGAGGGCTGAACCGCTGACGACGGTCATGCCCGTCGGGTTGGCGAACAGCAAATGATTCGCGCCGAAAATCAACGCGGCCACGAGCCGTAATTTTTTGAGTTGAAATTTCATGGCGCGTTCAGAATTGAACCCCGACGTTAAAATAAACCTGCGCGCTGCCAGCCGTGGTCGTGGCCGAGTCAAGCAACGCCCACGCAAGCGCGAGCCGCGCGCTCAAATGTTCGCCCGCCGTGAAAAAAAATCCGAGTCCCGTGCCCCATTGCGTGAATGAAAGAGGTTCTGTCGCGGGACGGTCCATCAAAAACGTCTGGCCGTAATCCATGAACCACGAGCAGCGCACTTCGGCGGGAATGTCGCCGCTTCGCGCCGGAAAATAACCGACGTTGATCGGCGGGGCGCGAAGATCAAAGAGCGCGCGCCAGCCGGTGTCGCCGTAACTGGATCCCTCCTGATAGCCGCGCACGCCGGATGTGCCGCCGAGTCCGAACTGCTCATTGTTGATGAGCGCCTCGCTCGCCCACTGGCCGTTGAGATTTAGCAGCGCCGACCAGTCGCACGGCAACTTTTGCTGGCGGACCAGACCGGCGTTGATGGTCGTGTAATTGCCGCCCGCCTGCGTTGAACCGGCGATTTCTTGAAAATTTTTCTGCGCGGATGCGAACGATGATAGGAAGACACTCTGATTGTAATTGAAGCTAAAACTGCCTTGCGAATCCTGCCGCGAACCAGACCATCCGAACGACAGCGGCACATAGGTGACTGTGTTCAATCCATTTTGCGGCAACGGAACCGTGTCGGAATATGTCAGCACCGGCGGCGAGTTGGTGTCGGAATCATCAAACTGCTGCACCGTGGTGTAGTTGGTGTGATACGTCCACATCTGATAGCTTTTTACGTCAAACCCGGCGCTCACCGAGGACTGGATGCCTGCCAATTGCGGAAGCGGATAAATTAATTTTTCACCCACGTTCCAGGTTGTGGAAGGGTCATGGTCGGTGTTCTGGTTGACTATATCGAGAGTGGCGGTGTCGGCGATTGTCTTGATTGGGCCAAAAGTGGTTCCTGTGTCCGTGGTGGAACGTGAAGCATAAACGATCAATTCGGGCCGGCCGGCCGGTGGCGGGAGACTGAATTGATGGCTGACTTCGTTGTAGCCGAAATCCACGGGCTGGCTGCCGTATTTTTGCCGGAGGCCGGTGCCGCTTCCGAATGGCATCCGATAATAAGCACTGTAACTGGCGACCGCAGGCTGGTCGTAGAATTGCGGCACGCCGCCGGGCTTCATCTGCTGCGGCGAAAAATTATAGTCAAAGCCGATCTGATGTTCGAGCTGCCAAAGGTTGTCGTATTGAACCGTCGTGTCCATCCGGAGCAGCGGTGTGCCGGGCGTGGACTTGTCGTTGACTTCGAGATGTCCGTGCAACGGCAAACGGTCTTTGACCTGCAATGTCAGGTCGCTGGTGCCGGGATCGAAGCCAGGACTGATGACGGGATAAATCTGGCGGTCCTGATTTGCATTGGCGCGGTCGAGTTCGGGCTGGAACCATTTTGTGTTGAGCAAAATGTTTGTTTCGAGGCTCGGCAGCGCGCATTGCACATTGTCGGAGCTGAAGTAGCGGTTTCCTTCAATTTGAATTGCGGCAAGCCTGCCTTCGACCACTTTCACGCGTACGATGCCGTTCGTCAGTTTCTGCTGCGGCAGGGTGACGCTGACTGTCACGAAGCCAAGGTCACGATAAAGCAATTGCAGACCCACCAAGCCTTCCCGCACCCGTGCGAAATCCACCGTGCCGATGCAGTTGGTCAGCACGCCAAATTTTCGCGGCGGCAAAACCGTGTTGCCTTCGATACGATAACCTCGCACATCAAACGTCTGTTTTTTTTCCGGCGCGATGAACAAGTTCGTGATGTCCGCTTCCAAATTGGAAACGGCATTTGTGACGGCGGCCTGCTCCACGACCCTGATGCGCACTAGGCCGTTGGTTATTTTCTGGTCGGGCAAAGTGACGTTCAGATTTGAAAAACCAAGCTCGTCAAAACGGCCCTGCAATTTGTTCAGTCCCTCCCGCAGGCGCTTAGAATCCACGTTGCCGGTGTAATTCGAGAGCATTCCGAATTCTTCAGGCGACAACACAGTGCTGCCTTCGAATCGATAAGTGCGCACGTCGATTGACGGCAGCAGATTGACCGGCACATTGGTGGCCAGTGGCGCGGCAAAAAGATTTTCAATGACCGCAGGCGAATTGTCATCCTCGGCCCGGGCGTCGGAATTTCGCAGCGATGCGGTCATGAGCATGATCAGAACCAGATGTTTGAGGTTTTTCAGGCTAATCAGCATGTTTCCATGGCAAAATTTCAATCACCTGCGTGATCATCATTTAATCAATTGACCGGCGCGGAAAAAATCCGCGCCGGTCTTTGCGACTTTCAGCTTAAAAATTTAAGCCGAATGTTTTCTTAATTCTTCGATTGGATCACCTCGAATAGATCAAGCCACCGTCCAAAGTCGTGCTGCGGTAAAAATTTGCGTCCAGATCGGCAAACGAAACAAATTTGTTCACGAACAAGGAATTGCCGTGGTCGTAAGTCGGATCCGACACGGCATTTTCCAA
>PKZR01000040.1 GCA_003133815.1 Limisphaerales bacterium
GGACTGAAAATCCTTGTGTCGCCGGTTCAATTCCGGCTCCTGCCACCACTTCAATTTAATGTAATAGAATCAATGCTTTTGTGAAAACAAGGGCGTTGAATGATGTCAAAGTAAGACACGGAGTAAGACATGGCTTGCCCGCTTTCATCAGTGAACTTCGCTGGACTAATCCGCCATTTCGCATTGATTTAACCGGATCAACGTCTTGCCGACACAATGCAAATCGTCGCGCTAGGGGCAAATACGGCGCACGGCGGGGCATTGTGGCGAGCGCGGACAGGGTGAAAAATTTAATGCGCCGCACGCCCCTTTTTTAATACGCGAACGACCGTGTGAATTTCGCCCCAGCCTATTGGCATTTTTGCGATGCCCGCGCCAAAAAAATTCCAGCCAGCCTATTAGCGAAACGCGAAGGACAGTTCCAAAAAAATTTCCAGTCGGGGAAAACGCGCCTCCCTATTGCGCCCAACTATGCGGTTTCAATTCACTTTTTTTTGAAGATGAACCAGACCAAAAATGTTGGAACTGCACCTAGCAGCCAGACCCCAAATAAGATTGCCAGACTGAAAACCACGCCGAAGAATGCACCAAAGTTTTCCGCATGGGAATTTGATTGTGCAAGAAGGCCATCGTGAGCCCACCCAAAACAAGTTGCCGCTCCCCAGCAAACAATAAGCGCTGACCATCCGAAAAATCCAATTAAAGCAATGAGGGCTACTGCTTCAGAAAACGAACCTTTTTTAACCTCTGGCGGCTTCAAAAGGACAGGCGGGGGTTGACGGTTGGAAAAATTATATCCGCAGAATCTGCACACAACTGCTTCCTGTCTTACTGATTCAGCGCACATAGGGCATTTCTTCGTTTCCTGATTCTCGCTTCTCTTTGGCGGCGTGGACGCTGGATTTGCCGATGGCGGCGCAGTAGGCGGAATTGGTGAAGTTGGCACAAAGATAATTGTTTCCATCTTGCAATGCGGACAATCCACAGTGCGAGTTTCGCCTTGCCCAAAACCGCTGGCGTCAAATTCAATGTTGCCGCTGCAAACTTGACAAGGGCAAGTCACGAAGCGCGGCGAATCGTTCGGCGGGTTGCTCATGGCGTGTTGGCAGGGGCGGTGAATAGGGTGCTATCACTCAAAATTAACCTCTCGCCCTTTTGCGGCGAGTTTAGCAGCCAAAAAAATACTTCGCCGGTTTCATCGGATTTTACCTTTGCGAAAACCTTTGCCCTCGCCTTGGAATTGTGAATCACAAATTTACCCTTCGCATCTGTTTGCGTCATTTCCAGCGCAGTCGGAGAAAAGTCTGACAGATAAAAACTTGGCGATTGGACGGATTTTAGATTTTGGTTGGCTTCGTCCAACTTTTTCTTTGCTACGTCGAGCGTAGCCATTGACGCCTGTATTTGCATCCTTCTCTCATTGTTAATTTTGTTTTCCAGATTGTCGTCTTCACTGGCGATGCGGTTTGCCCGTTGACTAATAGATTGAATCCTTTGTGTATCTTCCCGAATCGCCTGCCACGCAGTTCGCTGTTCTTGTGAGTATTGCCGAACGAATGGCTGATTTAACATATCAGGCGGGACGCCATATTTTGACTCTAAAAAAGCAATAGCCTTTGCGAGCGTTTTTGCGGTTTTCAAATTATCTTCGTCTTCTTTTATCAGCGCAATGTAACGCGCATCATTTGTGTAAGATTGACTGGCAACTTTTCTTGCTTCGTCATATTCCAGTTGGTTCGTGTTTATTTCCGATTGAATTTTTTCTATATCCGCCATTATCCGCGCGCTTTGCTGGTCTGATTCAACTTTCTTTTTCTGCAAAAAATCGGCAGCCTCTTTTGCGTCCACCAAAAAAATCTGCACGCCGCCTGCCTTAACTATCGCGCCTTTGATCTCCGGCACAAGTTCGGTGGATTGGACGCCGCAATCAAAAGCCGCATAAGAAATTCCGATGGCATTGTAATTGGCAACGCGCATACATCGGCAATCACCGAGCAGTTGTCCGCTGACCAAAGATTCTGCGTTCGGATAGTGATAAATCACGATTTCCTGAACCATGTTCTCGCTTTCCACCTCACCGTTGGCGACTGGAGGCCAATGTGCCTGTGCATAAACCCCACACTGAATTTTATTTCGGTCAACGGTTTCAATTTTTGCAAAATATGTGACCAAACGGAAATTTTCTGGATTACCGTGCGGATGAAAGCCCGCCAGTTCGAGCGGGTTGTTCCAAAGTTTGGAATGGTCGCTATCGTAAAGCTGGCCGTTGACGATACGAAGGGTTTCACTCGGCTTAACAAAATCCGTCACTATCTGGCCGGAAATCCTGGGTTTGCAGGATGTCAGGATGGCAGCGGACGTGATCGCCATCAGAGCAAAAAGTATTTTTGATTTCATGTTCCCCTTCCGCGTTGCCCGTGCCGCTGCCAATGAAAAAAGGCGTGCCATACTCACGCTCCATAACAGGCACGGGAATGCCCTCAAAGAACGCTTTCAGACACGCCCGATGGGGCGTGCCTTCAAACGCTGTCTTTGAGTGAAATTTCCCGTTTCGTTATGGACAGCAGCCGAAGCTACGCAAATTGGATGTTGTGTGTTTTCTGGTCGGTATTTTTTAACTGACGCTGACGATTGAACCACAAAAGCCGGGCGGCAACAATCCCGTTTTGCTGACATCCGTGCGTGCGCACTTTAGCACACTTGTTCGCGCGCAGGCGCGTGTGAGCCATGTAAAACTGCTAATTTTTGCACGTTTTACGCTGATTAAGCACATGGGCAAAACACGGATTTCGCCGCGTTTTGATTGGAAACATTGATTGCAGTGACGGTTTCGGAATGGCGTAATTTGACTATATCCCCCGCGTGCGCGCGTGCGAGTCATTTGGAAGCATCATTTCGGCGCGTCGTCTTTGATGAGTCCAATTTTTTTGAAGGCATCGTAAAGAGACATCCGGCCATAGCCAGAGCGCGCCCGTTCGCGCCATTGGGATGCTTGGCCGACGATAAAGGAAATGTCCCGGTCAAGCGTTCGCCATTCACGGTGAAACATCACCCGGCCAACGGCGTGAATATCCATTTTCCGCACGCCCCGCGCCAGCATCCGCGCGAGGTGTCCGCGCCGTTCGTCAATTTCGCGCTGCGTGCCCCGGCGGTATGGCACGCGCTGGCCGGGGCGGATGGTTGGTGGTTTGATCGGTTTCATGGTGCGGTGGTAATGGGCAGCTTGTAGCGGTAGCGGGTGGAATGATGAGCGTCACCCGGTTTCACCGTTTGCAGAATCTTCATGGTGTGCAATGCTCCAATCCACGTTTCGACGGTGGAATGGTTTTTGTGTCCAAGCAGTTTGGCGCAAGCCCGGTATCCGCCGGCCACGAACCATTCGTTGCCGTCACCCGCGCCCGCTTGCATTTCGCGGAAAAAGGCGCAGAGCAACTGGAAATCTGGTTTTTGAATCGCCATGACCTTTGGCGGCAGGGGCAGAAGATTCTGCTTTGCCCGCTCCCATGCTGCGGCAACCACTGAACTGCCTAGCGGCACTTTTGCACGATGGCAGGCTTTCATAAATTCCAAGTAATAATCCGCCTTTGACAATTCTGGTCGCAGAAACGGTTTTGCTTTCGCATACCACAATTCAAAAACTTCGTCGTGGTCGTATTGAATCGCTTGCTGGTTTAGCGACAACAAAGCGCGGGCTAAATCAAAAAGCCGCAAATTGTTTTCGTGGATTCTGGTGGGCAGGCATTTACTGACGGCAGCTTCCACCGAATTGATAAGCGTAAAAACAGGAGCAACCGCCGCACAGATGACATTTGCTTCAACTGCTTCTTTGGTTTCATCGGTTGCATCTGCTACCTCTGTCACCTCTGTCCAATTTGCTTTTAGTAGCTGATTATTCAGTGATGGCGGGTTGCTGATTTCCTTCGGCCAGATGATGCTGGAAAATTCTGCCAGCAGCGGTTTGAACTTGTTCAACATCTGATATGGCTTGCCGGTGTCGGGATGGATGCCATGAATGATGGATTGCGAATTTTTCCCTGCGCGCCATTCGCCAGCATCACCGCCTGAAAGAGTTTCAAGCGGCTTTGTCTTGGCGGGGTAGTCGCCTGCCATCCGCAACCAAAACACGCGCCCGCGTCGTCCGTGTGTTTGCAGCGTATCTTTCAACCACGGATTTAACGCCAGATATGGTTCAACCAGGCTGTCGTCGTCCACGTCCAGCGCAATCAAGTTGCCGGACTTCGCGCCCAAGGCGACGCCGATGTTTCCGCGTTCAAGGTTGGCGAGATAATCGGGTTTCTCCATGTCGGCAATGGTCAGGTGTCCCCATTTGCGTTTCGTCCCCTTGCTGCCCGTCGGCCATGCCAGCAAAAGCACGTCATGGCCTAGCAGTTCGCGCAGTTCCTTAACATTCACAAATCCTCCGGTGCTTATTGGCCGATGATTTCCGAAAATAACCGCGCCGGATGATGATCTCGACGCGCCGTTTGGTGCTGCCGCTGGCCTTGCTCCACCGCATTGCAGATTTAGCCATTGCGCGCCTCACTTCCTTGATACGGCCTAAAATTCCAGAGCGGGCAGGCGTAGGCGGTGCAACCGGCGATTGCGTCCGGGTCAAAGCCGTTACACTCCAGACAAAATGCCTTCACAGCTCGTCGAGGCGCGCAGTTCGCCGACCAAGCAGCGGCGAAATGCCCCTTGAACCTGTCGGGCGTCGTCGCCAGCCGTCCGGCGCGTTTGGCGGCGATTTTCTGCGCCGTTTGGTGGTCGGTGGTTTTCATTACGCGACGCCTCCATCCTGCCGCCGGAGCAATGCCGCGATGACGGATTCACGATGATATAAAATTTTTGAGCCGACTTGGATCGAGGGCAGAATCCCTTTGCGCCTCCACTCGAATATGCTCCGGCGCGATAGGGGTAAAATTTCCTGAAGCTGGCTGTTGGTCAGGAATTGCCGGTCGCCGTGTGGCAGGTCACTGCCGGGCGTGTGCTGCGGTTGCGATTTAGCCGCCAACTTTGCGTTGCTCGTGGCGGATTCGGGCTTTGTGCGCTGAATCATGCCCGCAGTTTCTCACGAGCGCGCGTAATCGTCGTGGGACAGCAACCGCGCGAAATTTGTCCCCGGTCAGGACTGAAATAGGAAACTGCCGTTTTTTGGAATTACTTCCCTTATGCGCGTTGACTTTGTGAACCGTTTCAACCCAAGTCTTTTTCTACACTGTCGAACCGCCTCGGCAGTCGTTTTTCCGGGGTAGTCTTCGCCGGAAGACAAAAATTCTGTTATCGCTTCATCTGTAAAAATGCAAAGCGGCGGCAAATTTAAGTCTGCCCAGTCGGGCCAGTAATCACCGGGACACCAAAACGAAACCAACCAGTGTGAAAGGATTCCGCGCTCTGGCTCGTCAGGGTTAAAACAAATAACCTTGCGACGATTATTCAGCGTTTCGGGAATGTCGCTTCTGAAAAATTCAATGTCGTTTTCTCTTATGGCTTGCTCTATGCCGGGATAAACTTGCGGATTCCACAAGGCAGAGCCGTGTTTGAGTAGAAAGAGCGCGAGTCGTTTTTTTCGTTGTTCCCAGTGGTTGTAGATTCCTTCATCACTTGCACCTTTTGGAAAACTCTTGGTGTCCACACCCAGGTCTTTGTTTTGAACGATGTTGAATGCTTGAAAAACACTTTGCCCGACATCCCTAACGGCGCGCTGGAATTTTTCAGGGACAATTTTTTTGAACGCCTCGTAAAGCGGCTGCGGTTCGGTCAAGTCGTCATCGTATTTGGCACCTTTGACGAACCTATGATGCGCGCGAAACCATTCCGATGTTTCCAGCCAAAAAAGTTTCTGATCTTTGGCAAAAGGGCATTTGACCAACCGCGACGGCGGAATGTATTCGGGCTGCACGATTACATTTGGCCGCTTCGTTTTCACACGCGCTTTGCCGACACTATCGGCGTTACGTTGAACCATTCCGCCGCTTCTTTCCGCGTCATCAAACCCTTGTAATGCCGGAATAGCATCGCAGGCGACGTGCCCGCTTGCGCGGCAGTCTGGTTTTCGTTCTGGTGCAAGGCGTAGTGCGCGGTCAGGAATCCGTGACGCAACCCGTTTTTCCGTGACGGGATTTTCAGCCGTTTGCGTAGCTGAATTAACTGCCATGTGTAAGCGTCGAGCGTGAGGCTCGTCACCGCGCCTTTATTCTGCCGATACGGTTCAAGCCACGCGGCCAAAGTCGAATTGATTTCCACCAACCGCCGGGAGCGCGTCTTGGCTTTGGCAGAACTGATTTCCACATGGCCGGACACGCGCCACACGTCGCCCCAGTCGAGCCGCAACGCCTCTTGCAACCGCAACCCGCCAAAGGCTTGCATGGCGATGATGACGGCCATTTCCGGCGCGGCGTTGTCGAGCATCAAACGGAGTTCTGCCGGGCGGTAATAATCCACGTCGCCGGTGTCCGCGTCCTCTTTCCGCAGTCCATCCGCTTCAAGCAACCGATGATTGGCCGCGAGATAATCGC
>PKZR01000007.1 GCA_003133815.1 Limisphaerales bacterium
GAAATCCAAAATCCACGGACGCCCTTTTGTCAGGCATTAATTTTTCAGGGACCGCCCGGACGTTTGGCTGGCACGGAGAGGGCGTTCCAGTAATACTGAGACCAAAGGGTGTCGAGTTTGGCATAATCCACATGGCCGTCGTTCATGCCGAGATTGATGCCGCCGGGCAGCAGTTGTGTTTGTGGAACGGTTGGAGCAGTGGCCGGGGCTTTGAAGCCATGACGGGCAATGGTAAATCGTTGCATCATCATACCAGGATTGCCTGTCAATGGAGGAGAATTAACGACTCCACTATACAAATTATAGCTGCCACCCGTGTTTGCGGCACTATCGGTTGCGTCCGGCCAGCCCGCATCATAAACACCGTCTCCAAAGGTTGGCGTGTCGGAAGGATGTTTGATGTTATCCTGCTTGTTGAAATAAGCATTCACGCCTAACGAGGTCTGCTTTTGAGTAAAGGAATAGTAGCTGGCCGAAGCAGAAGGAGGTGCGGCATTCGGATCGCCTGGGTTAAAAAGCCAGCCATTGAGCGTATAACTGCTGCTATAGGGTTTAATTATCCATGCATTCGCGGCCGACCCATATCCATTTGCCGGAGTGTTATTGGTGGGAGCCATGGGGCAATAGAGCGCGCCACTGCCCGTGGGCCCCAGGTTGCCTGAAATCGGAAGCACCCACCCGCCACTGTAACTGATAAACCCGTAGTCGCTTTGATACATGAAGGCGGCCAGCGTTATCTGTTTGATATTGCTTCTGCACTGGATGTCTTGCGCCTTGCGCTTGGCAGCGGCCAGTGCGGGCAACAACATCGCCGCCAAGATGGCGATGATGGCGATGACCACCAGCAGTTCAATCAGTGTGAAGCCGATGGAAAAGTGGCCCTTCTCATCTTTGTTTCTTCCATTGCACATAAGTAATTTAAATAAAACGTAAATAAACAAGCAGGGATGTCATACTGACATCCCTGCCAGATTGATTTGCTGCATCAATTTTTTGCCCCTCATGGTGACACCAACAAGAGGAAATCAACCTTGCTGCCAGGAGTCGAATTGGTGTAACCGTAGCTGCCATCGGCGTTGAACGTATTCGTATAAACCGGTGTCCAGTTTACCAGCGGCAACGCTACGTTTGTCGTGCTCAAAATCCGGTATTGCTGGCCCGCTGGTCCATTCACTCCGCTTAACACCAGATTCCCGCCTGAAAGCACCGGCTTGCCAAGCACCGGCTTGGATTTGACCACGATGTAATTCACCCGCATGTTCGTGCTGGTCCCACCGGCTCCCTTGACAACCAGGCTAACCGTGTTCGTTCCCACAACTGAGTAGGCATGATTCACGCTGGCGTTGGAAGCGTTGGTCACTGAACCGCCATCTCCAAAGCTCCACACCCAGTTGGTAATACTCCCGCTGGATGTGTCGGTGAATGTCACCGTCTGCGTCACGAAGATGTTCGTCGGCGAACCGCTGAACCCGGCTGTCGGCGGCAGCACCCCGCCGGCAATGCTCAGAATCACATTTCCGCCGCTCACGGATATCGAACCCGTATGCCCGGCACCAACGGCCGTTCCCGTCACTGCGGGATAACCGCCGCCATCCGTGATGCTACCACTGGCCTGGGTGATGATTGTATAAGTACCGTTCGCCAGCGGTGAAGCTGTATTGACTGTGAAGGCATTGCCGCCCAGTGACAATGTCCCCTGCGCAATATAGAGCGCCGCATGAGTTGAATCATAGTTTAAAATGACCGGCTGCGCTCCCAGGCTCACGACCCCGCCGGACACTCCATTGATGGCCGCCACCGCTGCGGTGCCGCTCGCGGTCAACGAACTGCTGGTGCTCCAATTATAGGGGCTGCTCAAGGCCGACACGTCAAAGGTGCCTCCGGCGGCAATGGTCACGTTGGTGGTATTGGCAATCGATCCGGACCCGTTCAAGACCAGCGTGCCGCCAGCGATGACCGTGTTCCCAGTGTAGGTGTTTGCGCTGTCAAGCGTCAGGCTACCGCCGGTGACATTGACCGCTACTTGGCCGCTGCCGTTTGCAATCGGCGCGGTCACATTCACATTGCCCGGCCCGGCGAAGGTCAAAGTCTGCAAGCCGCCGCCGGAATTGACACCGCCACCGATGGTCAAAGCGTTGCCGGGCGAGTTTGCCGCCTGCGAGATGGTCAGAGGCTCGTTGACCGTGATCGCGCCCAAGAAGGTTGCATTATTGTCCGTGCTGCCGCCAATGGTGTAAGTGCCCGTTGTTGCCAGATTGGTAATCACAATCGGATGATCCACGGTGAACGCACCGCCAATCATCAATGACGGGCTGGAATTGTTGCCGGCGGTGTTGGCATCGCCCAGGAAGATGGTTGTGCCGGGCAGGCCGAAGGCTCCGGCCACATCGCTAGCACCGAGAAAGCCTGAACTGCCACCCGACGGCAGGTTCTGATCGTCCGTCGTGCCGGCCACCAGAGTTCCGGCGCTGACAATCGTTCCGCCGCTGTAGTAATTCAAGCCGGACAACAGCATAGTTCCCGGCCCTGCCTTGACTAAAACTCCGGGAGCTTTGTTAGCAGTGGGAGCATAATCTTGGTTCACATCACCCAACGCAGCTTGAACTGTTAAATCCACATTGGAGTCACCCGTGACATCGGCCACGTTGAATGTGGTTGGCACATTATTCAAACTCAAGCCGTCCTGCGGTGTCGAAAAGTTGGGTTGACTGTTGGTGATAAACGACGGCGAAGTTCCCGATACGACCACATTGCTGCCCAATTGGAAGGACAGGTAGGAATTTAGATAGCCGGCCGCGCGGTAATTAACGCTGACGCTGGCGCAATTAGCTAAAATAGTGCCGCCATTGAGGGTGATTAGTCCGATGAGATCCGAATCCTTCTCGCACTGTAGAAGCCCACCATTAATGAATATCGATGGCTGATTTGTGTTTTTAGCACCTCCGGCCCCTGACAACTGGCCAAAGACATTGTTGATTTGCAGATCAAGAATACCCTGATTGTTGATAGTGATGGTTCGCGTGTTGATCGTGGCGTTGCCCAATGGTCCGGCCGTGCCAGCCGGAACATTGACGGCGGTAGCTGCAACAACCGTACTGTTGCTGATTGTAACATTTCCCGTGAAAGTATTTGCAGCTGTTAACGTCAGCGTGCCACTGTTGTTCACGACTAGGCCGCCGTTGCCCGAAATCATCCCGGACAAGGTCTGGCTGGCGGAACTGTTATAGTTTAACGTGCCATTGTTAGTAATGGTATTTGCGTAAGTGCCGCTGTTTAACTGGCCGGAACCGGTGACAGCCAAGGTGCCGGAAGTGATGATGGTTGGGCCGGTATAAGTGTTGACACCTGCCAAGGCCGCCGTGCCCGTGCCCGTCATGGCCAATCCGCCTGCCCCGGAAACCGTATTGCTCACGCTGGTATTAAATCCACCATCGGTGATGGTCAGCAAGTTGCCGCCGTTATCAACTGTCTGCCACAAGGTCAGATTGCCCGCAGCAGCGTCCAATGTCTGCCCCACCGTCGTCAACAGCACAGGCACGTTCAAGTTTTGATTGCTGGTCGAATTGTTGGTCACCCCGCCGGCCGTGATGGTCAAGGGATTGCCCGACGTGCCGATGTTGAAACTGCCCGCACCGTTGGTGAACGACAAACTTGTGACGGAGTAACTGTTGTCAATAGTCGGCGTCAGGCCAGTCGTCCCCGCGAAAATTACCGCGTCACCCGTATAACCAGGACCCTGGCTGTTTACCCAGTCCGTATCATCGCTCCAATTCCCGCTACCACCGCCGTTCCAGGTCGCTGTCGCCGAAATCACCGTCAAGGTAGCCGTAGCGGAAGCCGAAAGCGACGAACTATCGGTGGCAGTGACCGTAAGCAGGGCACCACCCAGCGCAGTGTTGGCTGCGACCGCTTGAGTGTAAGAGTAATGAATGTGATCACCGGAATCCGTCATGGTCTGCGTGTAAGATCCGCCAATGGCACTCACATCCACCGTCACCGAGGAAATTGGATAAGTACCCTGCGTCACTGTGGCATTGACCGTCACATTTTGATTGTGCGCCGCCGATGTGGGTGTGACCGTAGCAGTAAGGCTTGGCGTTAGAATAGAGCTGTGTTGCAAGACCAGATTGTTGCCAACTATCTGCAAACTATAACTGGTGAAGTTGCCCGGCTTGGTGCCATCCCAGGCAACCGAAGGCAAAGTTCCTGAAATGCCATTGGTGGTGGCAATGAGCACAAAGTTACCGCCATCCAAGTTGGTGGTGCCATCCAAGGCGTTCAGGTGAATCACACCACCGTTGAGATATAAAGTCCCACCAACCATGATCTGGTCATTGCCGCCAAGATGGTTGGTGCCAAGGTCAAAATCAATCAGACCGGCATTCAAAGTCAGATTGTTGTTGATGGTCAATGTGCCAGCCGTCCCTTGGGTCGCAGGATAAATAGCCGTGCCCGAACCCGTGGCCAGCGAACCATTGATTATGCCCGAACCTTTCAACGCCTGGGCACCCAATGTCAGCGTGCCCAAACCGGTGACATCCAGCGTGCCGTTGAGTGTTGTATTGCCCGTATAAGTGGGGGTGGCATTCAGAAATAAAGTGCCGCCCGAAACATTGACCGATAACTGGCCGCTGCCGTCGGAAATAGCAGCAGTCATATTCACATTACCCGGGCCGGTAAAGGTCAACGTTTTTGAACCGCTGTTCCCGCCAGTGATGCCGCCGCTGATGGTCAGCGCATTGCCGCCAGTGTTAGCCACCTGCGAAATGGTCAGCGGTTCATCAACAATGATCGGACCCGAGAAGTTCGCATTGTTGTCGGTGCTGCCGCCAATCGAGTAAGTTCCCGTCGTCGGCTGATTGGTTATAATAACCGTGCGGCCCACATTGAACGCCCCGTTAATAATCAAGGCCGGACTGCTGTTGCTGCTGGCGGTCGCAGCATTGCCCAAGACGATGGGTGAGGCGGCGTTTCCGAAAGCACCGGCGGATCCGTTGGGCGAGTTCGCGCCCGCAATCAATGTCCCGGCGCTGATCGTGGTGGAGTTGGTATAAAAATTGGCACCATTGTTCAAGGCCATTGTGCCATTCCCCGTTTTAACGATTCCAGAATCCGCCTGGCTGGTGCCGTTGCCCAATATCCCGTTCACATTCAAATCAATACCACCGAGAGCGCCGCCGTTGGCCACGCTGAAGACGGTGCCGCCGGCCTGCGTGGGAACCACATAATTGGCGCTGATGGTCGAGACGTTGGTTCCGCCGTTGACATAGACACCATCGTCCAAGTTCCAATTGCCATATTTTGTCGTATTGGCAATGTTCTGCCCGCCATCAGCGAGCGTGCCGCCAGCAAGCGTCAACAAGGCCCGGAAGTGTGTTCCCGCAGTGGTAGCTGACTCATTAATAACGCCGCCGGTATTGAGGGTAACTGGCAAGCTTGGGATGGGTGCCGTATAACCAGACAAGGCATTGTCGCTGAATACCTGAACGGTGCCGCCGTTGTTGATGGTAAGACCGCTGCTAGCGTAAATACCGGCGCTGCCGACGTTGGGCCCGTTCAAATACAGTGTACCACCGTTCACCACCGTTGCATTTGAATATGATTCAGTCGCGGTGAGCGTGAGGCTACCAGATCCGTTGACGGTCAGCCCGCCGGTGCCAGAGATGGCTCCTGACAAAGTTTGATTGGCGGAACTGGCATAGTTGAAAGTGCCGTTGTCAGCGATGTTGTTCGCATAACCACCGCTGTTCAATTGGCCGGCTCCGGTGACGGCCAGAGTGCCGGAGCTGATGGTAATCGGTCCGGAAAAAGTATTGTTATTTCCGGCCAGCGATGCCGTGCCGGTGCCGGACATTTTCAATCCGCCTGTGCCGGAAACCGTGTTGCTGATCGTGGTGTTAAACCCGCCGTCGGTGATGGTCAGCAAGTTGCCTCCGTTGTCAACCGTCTGCCCCAAAATCAGGTTGCCTGCCGCCGCATTTAACGTCTGCGGCAATGTCGTCAAAAGAACCGGCACGTTCAAGTTTTGAGCGCTGGCGGAATTATTGGTCACACCACCGGCGGTGATGGTCAGGGTGCTGCTTGATGTGCCGATGTTGAAACTGCCGGCACCATTGGTGAACGTCAAACTGGCGATGCTGTAATTTATGTTCATCGTCGCAGTCAGGCCAGCCGTTCCGGCGAAAACCAGAGTGTCACCCACATAACCCGGCCCCTCGCTGCTCACCCAGTCCGTATTGTCGCTCCAGTTGCCGCCGCCGCCGCCGTTCCAAGTCACGGTTGCCGGAACCACCGTCAAGGTGACGGAGCCAGAACCCGGAACCGACGAACTATCGGTGGCAGTGACCGTAATCAAGGCGCCACCCAGCGTAGTGTTGGCTGCGACCGCTTGAGTGTAAGAGTAATGAATGTGATCACCGGAATCCGTCATGGTCTGCGTGGAATATCCGCCAATGGCACTCATATCCACCGTCACCGAGGAGATAGTATAAGTGCCCGCCGTCACCGTTGCATTGACCGTCACATTTTGATTGCGTCCGGACGACGTGGGCGTGACCGTGGCGGTGACCGTGGCGGCGGAAAAAGAGCTATGGTGCAAGACCAGATTGTTGCCAACTATNNCCATCCCACGCCAATGACGGCAAGGTTCCTGAAGCGCCAGAAGTGGTGGCAATCAGCACATAATCGCCCCCATCCAAGTTGGCCGAGCCACCCAAGGCGTTCATGTGAATCACTCCGCCATTAAGAACCAAGCTCCCGCCCACCACAATCTGGTCATTGCCGCTGATATGGCTGGTGCTGATATCGAATCCGATCTGGCCGCCGACATTCAAAGTCAGATTGTTGTTGATGGTCAATGTGCCGACCGTGCCCTGGGTCGCGGGATAAATAACCGTCCCCGAACCGGTGGCCAGTGAACCGTTGATGGTGCCTGAACCAATCAATGTTTGCGAGCCCAGCGTCCACAAGCTGCTGCTTAAGCCAGTGACATCCAGCGTGCCGTTGACCGTCGTCAATCCGGTGTAAGTGGGGATCACGCCAAAAAACAAGGTGCCGCCTGTGACGTTGACGGCCAACACGCCGCTGCCGTTGCTGATGGGCGTGTTCGTCACGACCACATTGCCCGGCCCGGTAAACGTCAGGGTTTTTGTGCCGGTGTTCCCAGCTGTGATGCCGCCGCTGATTGTCAGCGCATTGCCGCCCGTGTTCGCCACCTGCGAAATCGTCAGCGGCTGGTTGACGGTGATAAGGTTTGTGTAGGCGGAGTTGTTGTCGGTGCTGCCGCCAATCGTGTAAGTGCCGGTCGTCGCCTGATTGGCTATGGTGATCGGATGGCCGTTGGTGTAAGCCCCGCCAATCAACAGTGTCGGGCTGGAATTACTCAAGGCGGTGTTTGCATCGCCCAAGGTGATGGTCGTGCCCGGCTCGCCAAAAGCACCGGCGGCGTTGGGAATCGCTGCTCTGAGATTGGTTCCGGTGGTGGCAGGTATGGTCTGGTTGTCCGTCGTTCCAGCCACCAAGGTGCCCGCGCTGACCGTCGTGCCTCCGCTGTAGAAATTCAAGCCGGACAGAACCATTGTTCCCACCCCTGCCTTGGCCAAGGTTCCAGCAGGCTTGGTTCCATTCAAGTCGGCATCCACATCGGCAATGGCCGCCGAAATGGTCAAGTCAGCATTCGCGTTACCCGTGACATCCGCCACATTGAAGGTCGTAAGCGCACTATTCAAGCCGAAGCCATCTTGCGGGGAGGTAAAAGGCTGCCCATTACCATTTATGTATGATGGAGCTGTGCCAATCACGGTCACGTCGCCACCCAAAGTGAAGGCTAGATAGGCGTTTAAATAACTCGCCGTCTTGTAATTGAGACCAGGGTCAACGATGCGGCATTGAACGGTGGCGCCATTCAAAGTGAGGGCACCAATCAAGTCCGTGGTTTTGTCCCCATACATTGTGCCGCCATTGATAACCACTGGCATCGGCGTCGCGTTTTTACCGCCGCCACCGCCGCCGGGTTGCCCCATCACGTTACCAGCAATGAAATCCAATATGCCGCCGCTGTTGACGAACACAGTCCGGCTGGTCGAATTGGCGTTGCCCAAAGCCCCGCCTGTGCCGGCCGTGGCGGCTGATTTGTTGGCTGCCACCGTGCCATTGTTGACGACGACATTGCCGGTGAAAGTATTCGCCCCTGAAAGCGTCAGCGTGCCCGCGCCATTGTAAGTCAGTGCGGAAGCGCCGCCAGTATTGTTGGCGATAATTCCTGAAAGCGTAATGCCCTGCGAGTTGCCGGCGATGACCAGTTCTTTATTCGCACCGATGGTTGGCGCACCGCTCATGGTGAGCAATCCTGAACCGATGTTCATGATTCCGTTTGGCTTGAAAGCACCGGAGATGGTTCCAGCCGCACCGGTGTAACGAAGTGTGTTGAAGGTTGGAGTGCCAGCAATCGCGCCCACCGCAGCTACGTCGTAATTTACAGTTCCGGTGGTGTCCGTAACGTTGGCTGCCGTGGCTGCCGCTGTGCCAGTCAGAGCACTGACCACTCCACCGCTGACAGTCGCATACGCGGCACCCGAGCTAGTCGTGGCCCACGGCCCCAAAATGCCATTGACGTTGCCGAGCGTGCCGAGCGTGCCGGAAAAACTGGTGAAATCTATACTCGTCCCCGTCGTTGTCAACGTGCCGCCAATCGTCAAGGTCTTGCCTGAAACCACATTCCAAGCCTGTTTGCCTTTCAAGGTCAGAGCATTGTTGAACGTCACGTTCTGGTTCGCCGTGCTCATGTTAATGCCCGCCGCACTTGAAAACAGAGAGGTATCCAGTGTGAGCGTGTTCCCACTGGCGATGGTCAGCGGGCCTTGCATGGTGCCATCGAATTGAAGGCCGCCCAAGGTGAGGTTTCCGCCCAAGGTCATGGCGGCCAACGTGGTTGAAATCGGCGTGGCACCAAATTCGCCGGTGTCCGTCGTTGCCGGGGCGGCGCTCCAGTCCGTTGCACCGCCGTTCATGGTGGTGGTGTTCAGCTTGGTAACATTGGCGGCTTGCAAGCTTAAAGCGCCCACTAGAAAGAGCAGGCTGGCGATTGGGGCTATTACAGTTTTTTTCATTTGATTTGGATTCCGTCACCACCCTGACGCCGAAATCAGCAAAACTGGTTGCGGCGCAGGTCGGTTCGGGTTGTTAATTGGATTTTCGATTTGCAATTCGTCGCACTTCTCCGGAAAAGCAAATTCCGAGGAAAAGCGCTTTTTTTGAAAAATAAACATGCTGTTACAGTGACATGTGCAATCCGGCCACCGAATGTGCCAAAAAAATGGGAGTTTTTGATATTGGGTATGAAAACAGACGGAAATGACACGGCAGACGTGAATTAAAACGCACCCAATGAAAAACAAATCCAGGTTTTTTGCCTGCACCCATTGGATTTCCATTTTCTGTTGGTAGGACATAGAGTTATGCAGATTCATTGTAAGTCAATAACATCAGGTTGTAAAGTTAATCTTGGAAATATGGGTTCAAGACCGTAGTTCTATAAAAAAGTGACCGGGTCAATTGGTCAGGGGATGACCGAAAGACCCGGTGAATTTGGAATGAGTAACCTTGGGATCATGAAGAACTTCAATTTGCATCGTTACCAAAACGCAAATCGAAAACCTGAAATCAAATGATAATGTCCGAAATTCAATGTTCATTCACAATTAAATCCGGTTATTTCCGCCGTTTGAACGTGCGAATGGCAATTAGGCCAACACCCAGCGCTCCCAGCGCCAGGGACGAGGGTGTTCGGGCACCGTGGTGATGTCCAGGCTCCAGCTGGCCAGCGTGCTCTGGTTGCCCGCTGACAAATCCGCCAGAAACAACGACCATTGTTTTCATTTGATTTGTATTCAGTCACCACCCTGACGCCGTAACCGGTAAAACTGGTTGCGGTGCAGGTCGGTTTGAGTTGTTAATTGGATTTTCGGTTTGCAATTCATCGGACTTCCCTGGAAAAACAACTTCCGAGGAAAATCGTGTTTTTAAAAAAATGGGCTTCAACATTAACATGTGCAATCCGGCCACCGAATGTGCCAAAAAAATGGGGTTTTTGATATTGGGCAGGAAAACAGACGGAAATGACACGGCAGACGTTAAGTCAGCAACCTCCGGCAAAGCCGGAAGCTTGGCAAAGAGGGAGAAGACAAAGCCGCACGGCTTTCGGGCGATGCGCGATGCATTTGTTCCAGAATCACACGTCACATTTGGCACGACTGCCAGAGTCTCCGCCCCAAACGGCGCAAGTCACCCACCCGACCCAACCAGACGAGACGACCGTCGCATATGTCGCCGATTCGCTCTTTGACCAAACCCGTTTCATACTCTGAACCTTTCTCGGTCCAATCCCGGAACCGTCAAACTCCGGGACTCTCTCCAGCAAAGCTGGAGGATTTAACCGGAATTAAAACAAAATCACGCCGTAAGAATCCGGCGCGACGTGATGCCGAAAACGACCGGTTGTTCGTGATCATGTCTTTGAAAAGCGTTGCTTGTGGTAGAAACGCCGTGTTGCTGCATACCCGTTCGGCAGGATAAAAAGAATGTGACAAAAGAGCCTGACTGGCACACTGACTCGCGCGCTGAGTATTCGGTTGCTTTGTAGTTCTAACGTCCCGTCATTCTTTAGATGATGAGTAGTCCTAAAGCAATTAATGTAATTGTATAATATAAATTCTCCTTAAATCGCATTATGCAACATATTGAATATAAGTCGCTTGCAAAAATGCTAGTTTTTAAAGTGCGAATTTGCCGGGTTATTGAGAGGGCTCAAAACGGCTCCGACAGGGTTATTTCCGTCACGGAGAGGGTATTTTGTGCAGCCGGAAGGGTTTGCAACTTGGCAGTTATTACCATCCGGGTCTAGGAATTAACCCTCTCCGTCATCGAATTAACTCTCTCCGTGACGGGAATAACCCTGTCGGTCATCGAATTAACCCTAACCGTGACGGATATAACCCTGTCTGTGATCGAATTAACCCTATCCGCGACTGAATTAAGTCTGTCCGTCACCGAATTAACCCTATTCGTGACGGAAATAACTCTGTCCATCATCGAATTAACCCTGTCCGTGACGAAATTAACCCTGTCAATCATCAAGATGACCGTTACCCGGTAGAAAATACATGCCTTCAGGACGGGAAAAAGAATGAAAACGGGTGTGATTGAGCTGGCAGTGACAGAAAATGAAGTTTCCGAAATGCATATGCCAAAATGGCACATATAGCCCGTGACAATGCGAAGCAAAAAGATTTGCACACGGAGCGGCGTTCGCTGCATGAACCGTTTGTCGAAAGGATTTAATCCCGGGGTAGTTTCCAATTGCATGGCAATTGTAGAGTTCGAGTTCCTGCTCCAATGTTTGGCCAGCGGCGCGTTGCCAAGCGCATTGGCCAGTTTCGCCTAGGCGGCGGCATGCTCAAACGGCGAGGTGTTGGACAAACTGAAAACAATGTCGCACTTGGTCTTTCGCAAGGCGGCGGACATTCCCGCCGTGTGCGGCAGATCGTTCGGTATTGCTTTGCATCATTATCGGCAAAACAATCTTTTCACGAAATGCCAAAACTTGGTGGTTGCCTGCACCTTCGACCAAGCGCCGGATTCATCATCGCTTGATGCGTCAGGTGTTACGCTCAGCTTTAACCCGGCCGGCAGATGGTCGGCGCCAAACGTCATCGGACGGTCGCCGATGGCGGGGATGGTGTAGAGAAAAACCGAACCTTGTCGCGCGCCGAAAACGCTCGGGACCATTGACACGAGGTATTGCCGGCGGCGCGGGCGTGAGAGTGGCAGACAAATTCTCGGCATTGAGTTCGCCAATCACACAGAGCGCCAGCGCTAGGGAGACGCTGATTTAAT
>PKZR01000048.1 GCA_003133815.1 Limisphaerales bacterium
GCGTCGAAAAAACGAAAGCGCAGAACAGGCATTGAACCGCTACATGGCGGACATAAAGCATCCGCTTGTGCGCCACCGATTGACATTATTTCAAAAGTTGCTGCAACAACTTGTTTCTCGTTTTGGCGAGCCGGACATGATTGTTTTGGAAGCCATTCGCAGTCTGGCCATGGGAGAAAAGAAAAGGCGCGAGCACATACAACGTATCAAAGAAAATCGGGACGAGCGGGAAAGCATCCGCACTGAATTAAAGAAGGACAATTTCAGTAGTTCAAAAAACTCAATTTTGCGGTATCGGCTGTTCAAAGAGGCCAAAGGAAGATGTCCGTTCTGCCTGTGTCCGTTCTGCTTGCAAGAAGTTGTTTACAAGGAAGCGGAGATTGAACACATCGTGCCGCGCAGCCGGGTTGATTGTAATGAGTTTTACAATCTGACCGTGGCACATCAGGAATGTAACAAAAAGAAAGATAGCCGGACGCCGTGGGAAGCCTACGGCACAACCAAAGATTGGGAAGCATTGCGAAAAAACGCCGAAGATTGTTTTGGCCTTGGCAGTTTGAAATATCGGTTGTTCACGAATCCTGACGCGCAAAATCTTGTCGAAGAAAAGTCCGATCTCCAACACACGGCCTACATCGCGCGGGTCATTCGTCAGGTTTCATTGATTCAACTTGGTTGGCTCGCTGAAGACGGGCGCGATGCGACTGGATTAAAAGACCCTGAAATGACGGCTTGGCGTTTCCAAGTCACGAACGGATCTCTGACGAGTCGGTTGAGAAAATCGTGGGGGTTGAACCAGATTTTGAACCCATTTCCATCCAAAGATGCTTGGGAGGCAATGACGCCAGAGGAACAGGAGAAAAAGAAAACTGAAATGCAGGAAAAGAATCGCGGCGATTTGCGGCATCATTCGCTCGATGCGATGGTGATTGCCTGCACGTTGCCTTGGCTGGCGCATCGCACGCACGGCGCAAAAGATTCATTTGGACGACCGGGTTGGTGGTGGCTGGATGAAAAGAAACGCAGTCAGGCATCTAATCCTATCTTCCCGAAAGAAGGCCAGATGCACGAGGTGGTGAAGAAGGAAATTGAAAAAGTTCTCGTTCGCCATCATGTCTCACGGAGCAATCATCAGCAGTCTTACGCCACGACGCTTTACGCCAAGAAGGCCGAAAATAAATACGTTGCGCGGGAAGTCTTCACGTCACTTACGCCAAAGAATCTCGGCAACATCTGGCCAGATAAGTTCGCGTTGCATTGCGAAGCGGCATGGCGACGTTATTCTGACGAATCCGCAAACCTCGAAGGCGAACTAAAAAAGACCAAGGGAAACGTGCCAGCAAGTTTCACGAACAAACTCTGCTTCGCTCATTTCCAAAAATGGCGGGCGGATGATTGCCCCGAATTTTACTGGCCGAAAGAAATCAAAATTCCCATCCGTAGCGTCAGGCTGATTTCGGTGAAAGATGACACAGCGGTTGTTCCGTTCAGCCCCGGCACTCACGCCTATGTAAAGCGAACCGGCTTCAAAGAAGTGCAGGTATTTCTGGCGGAAGATGAAAAAAGTTTTGTTCCGGCTTTCATTCCGCATTNNAAAGTGACAAACCAATTTGTGAAAAGCCAATCAAAGCAGATCGAAAACCGATTGCAGTTATCCGGCGTGGTGAACTCGTAAAACTCTTAAAACCCACAGGTCCGAAAAATCCTCCTGGTGCTTATCGAGTTTCAACTACGATGCAGGACAATATTCAGTTGATTCCGGCTCACATTGCGAAAGATAAGGACGCCCTGCTCGCTTCTGGTTTTCTGGCAAATGGGGTGACGATAAGTTGGAAGTCATTTTTCGCTGCCGTTGGGTATGAGTTACCACATCCTCCATCTGTTAAGTCACAACCTCCGGGTGCGGCTGAAGCTTGACCAGCTTCACATCACGGACTTGGATAGCGGCACGGATAAATCTGTGCCGTTGGCGGATGTTGCAGTCATCGTATGCGCGACGCGGGACACGGAATTTTCCAGCAGTTCGCTCAGGCGCATGGCGGAACTGAATGTTTTGCTCCTCATCTGCAATGAGAAATTTGAGCCGTGCGCCATCACCCTGCCCTATTATCGCCCCACAAATACAGAATTGCTCCGCCGTCAGATTGAATGGAAGCCAGAATGGAAAACGGCCATGTGGCGGCATATCATCACCGCCAAAGTCCGCAACCAAGCTGCGAATCTCGCGCATTTGAAACGGGCGCACATGGTTTTGACCAGCATTGCCAATCGTTGCGAAAAGCCAAACCCTATAGTGGCCGACGAAAAAAAGCCATCCCTCGCCACGCTCACCGCTACCAAGCGCGCGGCTTTCCTTTCCGATTCGCCAGAGGCTTCCGAATCCCGCGCCGCACGACATTATTGGAAACATCTTTTACCGCGATTGAGTGAATGGCAACAGACCGACGAAAAAAATCGCGTTCCCGGCACGCGTGAAGGCGTAAATGGAATGTTGGATTACGGTTATGCCATTTTGCGGACGGCGGTTTTGCGCTCGCTCGCCGCACATGGATTTATCGCGGCCATCGGCATCGCGCACACGGCCAAGGCCGGAAGTTTTGCGCTGGCGGATGATGTGATGGAACCCTTGCGCCCGTGGATTGACCGCGAGTTAAAAGTATTTCTCCAAGGTGGTCCGCGTCCGATGACAGAATGGATGCGACAATCCGTGAGCGTGTTGCAATTGGAAGTTCCCATCAATCGGAACAAAATGCGGCTGCTGAATGCGATTGATGTTTATGTCCAAAGTTTTGCCGATGCCACGATGACCCGGATGCCAAGACCGCTAAAAATTCCGATGCTGCCGTGAGTGATGAACCCAACAATTTGCCCGACGAGGAAGAATTGTTGCCGGACGAACGCCCGCGCCGTTCGAGATATGAAAAGGCCGACCCGGCAGGCATGGCATGGGAAAAATCTTCGCTTCAGTTAAACCAACCGTTCCACCTTCAACCCTCAACCGCTGCCGATCCACCGCGCCGTAAGTCCCGTGGCAAACAGGGACGCGACCCGGTATGCAGCAAATATCGTATGGCCT
>PKZR01000370.1 GCA_003133815.1 Limisphaerales bacterium
AAGTTCTTCGTCATTGACGCCACCAAAGTCGCGCGCGACAGCGGCATGGGCGGCCGCATCAATACCATCATGCAGGTCTGTTTCTTCGCGCTGTCCGGCGTGCTGCCGAAGGACGAGGCGATTGACGCCATCAAGAAATCCATCAAGAAAACCTACGGCAAAAAGGGCGACGAGGTGGTGAAGATGAATTTGCAGGCCGTGGACAACACGCTCGCGCATCTGCACGAGGTGCCGGTGCTGGACAATAAATTGAACGGCGCGGGGCCGTTGTTGCCGCCGATTTCGCCGGAAGCGCCGGAATTTGTCCGTGACGTCCTCGGCACAATCGCGGCGGGCTTCGGCGACGACCTGCCGGTGAGCGCGTTCCCGCTGGACGGTTCGTTTCCGACCGGCACATCGCAATTTGAGAAACGCAACCTCGCGCTGGACATCCCCGTGTGGGACGAAAAAACATGCATCCAATGCCTGAAGTGCGTGGCGATCTGCCCGCACGCGACCGTTCGCGCGAAAGTTTATGATGTTGAGGAATTGAAAAATGCGCCGGCAACTTTCAGGGTAACCGACGCGCGCGTGCCGGAGTTCAAAGGATTGAAGTTCACGCTTCAAGTCGCGGCGGAAGACTGCACAGGCTGTGCGTTGTGCGTGGATGTCTGCCCGGCGAAGAACAAGACTGAGGCGAAACTTAAAGCCATCAACATGAGGCCGCAGATGCCATTGCGCGCGGCGGAGCATGACAACTGGAATTTCTTCCTGACGCTGCCGGAATTTGACCGGCGCAACATCAAGACCACGACATTGCGGCAACAGCAGATTTTGCAGCCTCTCTTTGAATTCAGCGGCGCGTGTGCTGGCTGCGGCGAGACGCCTTATATCAAAATGCTCACGCAGTTGTTCGGCGACCGTGCGGTCATAGCGAATGCGACGGGGTGCTCCTCGATTTACGGCGGCAACCTGCCGACCACACCTTACACCAAGAATAAATGCGGTCGCGGCCCGACGTGGTGCAATTCATTGTTCGAGGACAACGCTGAATTTGGCTTGGGCTTCCGTGTCTCGATTGACAAGCAGAAGGAATTTGCCGAGGAGCTGCTCAAGAAACTTTCCGCAAAAGTCGGCGATGAACTGGCCATCGGCATTCTCACCGCCGATCAAGGCGACGAGGCCGGGATTTATGACCAGCGCGAACGTGTCGTGGCTTTGAAAGCAAAGCTGAAAAGTCTTGATTCGTCCGAAAGTAAATTGTTGCTCAGTGTGGCCGACCAGCTTGTGAAGAAAAGCGTCTGGATTCTCGGCGGCGACGGTTGGGCCTACGACATCGGCTACGGCGGGCTGGATCACGTCCTTGCCAGCGGCCGCAAGGTCAACGTGCTGGTGATGGACACGGAAGTTTATTCCAACACCGGCGGACAGATGAGCAAATCCACGCCGCGTGGGGCGATTGCGAAGTTTGCCGCGGGCGGAAAACCGGCAGGTAAAAAAGACCTCGGCTTGATCGCGATGAGTTACGGGAACATTTACGTCGCAAGTGTGGCGATGGGCGCGAAGGACGAGCACACGTTAAAGGCGTTTGTCGAGGCGGAATCGTTTCCCGGCCCTTCGCTGATCATCGCCTACAGCCATTGCATTGCGCACGGCATCGCGGTAGACATGGGCGTCGGCGCGAGGCAGCAGAAGCTCGCGGTCGAGTCTGGCCAGTGGCTTCTTTATCGTTACGACCCGCGCCGCGCGGAACGCGGCGAAAACCCGCTGCAAATTGATTCGAGTGCGGCGAAGTCGAAGGTGAAGGATTTCATGATGACGGAAAACCGTTTCAAGATGCTGACGAAGAGCAAGCCGGACGACGCGAAG
The DNA here is from genome assembly GCA_003133815.1 of Limisphaerales bacterium. GTDB lineage: Bacteria > Verrucomicrobiota > Verrucomicrobiia > Limisphaerales > UBA11358 > UBA11358. Next base: position 1,849 of record PKZR01000370.1, read on the forward strand.
AAATTTTTCGGACAGGCGCAGGCGGACGCCGACCGGCGATGGAAATTTTACCAATTCATGGCCGCGCGTGACACTAAAGTGGAAAACGCACCGATTCCAGCGTCAAAACAGCCCACAGCCGTGGATGCCTGACTAACAATTAAAGGAAATATATGGATTTAAGCACCAATTATCTTGGCTTGAAACTGCGCACGCCGTTGGTCGTTTCGGCCTCACCGTTGTCGGAGGAAGTGGACAACATCAAACGTCTGTCAGACGCGGGTGCGGCAGCCATTGTGCTGTATTCACTGTTTGAAGAACAGTTGCGCCAGGACCGGCTGGAGTTAAACGAGCATCTCCAAAACGGCACCGACAGTTTCGCCGAGGCACTCAGTTATTTTCCGGAGCCGGACGAATATCGGCTGGGCCCGGAGGAATATCTCAAGCACATTGCCGCAGCAAAAAAAGCGGTGAATATCCCCATCATCGCCAGCCTCAATGCTTCTTCCAATGGCGGCTGGACATCCTATGCAAAACAGATTCAACAAGCCGGTGCGGACGCATTGGAGCTGAATATATATTACATTCCGACAAGCTTGGAACTGACCGGAACGGAAGTCGAACTGACCTATCTCGACATTCTGAAGGCAGTGAAGGCGGAGGTTACCATACCCATTGCCGTGAAATTAAGTCCTTTCTTCAGCAGTTTTGCGAACATGGCAAAGCGGCTCGACCAGGCCGGCGCTAATGGGCTTGTGTTGTTCAACCGCTTTTACCAGCCGGACATTGACCTGGAAACACTCGAGGTCAAGCCGGACATTTTGTTGAGCACGCCCATGGCGATGCGCCTGCCGTTGCGGTGGATCGCGCTGCTTCACGGCCGCATCAACGCCAGCCTTGCGGCGACGAGCGGCATACACCGCGCGTCGGACGTGCTTAAGATGCTCATGGCCGGAGCGGATGTGACGATGCTGTGCTCGACGTTGCTGCGCCACGGCATCCCGAAGATCACCGCGATTGAACGCGACCTGATTATCTGGATGAAAGAGCACGATTACAAATCGGTCAGACAGCTCAAGGGCAGCATAAGCCAGGAAAATTGCGCGGAGCCGGCGGCGTTTGAACGCGCGCAATACATGAAAGCCATCTGTAGCCAAATGAACGCAATTGTATGAAAGAAAATCGTTTTTTTCCGAAGGCTGACGGTGCTGGCCTGATGCCCAAACAGGATCGGAACGCGTGGCTAAAAGGCGGCGATGCGAAATGCTCAATGCCGCCACGCAAGCCGCTGGGCAAGCCATGGCATCTGGTGTTGCTGGGCGCGCCAGGCGTCGGCAAGGGCACACAGGCGGAACTGTTGTCCGAACGGCTGGCCTGCTGCCACCTTTCCACCGGCGACATTTTCCGAGCGGCAAAATGCTTCGATGAAAAGGATCAGACGCCTGCCATCCAAAGCGCGCTTGGCTACATGAGGCGCGGTGAGTTGGTGCCCGACAAAACCGTGCTGCGGCTTGTCGGCGAACGCCCGCGCTGCCTGGGCTGTTCCGGCGGATTTTTGCTGGACGGTTTTCCGCGCACCGTGGCTCAGGCTGAGGCATTGGAAGAATTGTTGAAGCAGGAAGGCGTCGTGTTGGACGCCGTGTTCAATTACGACCTGCCGCTCAACAAAATCGTTGCACGCATTTCCGGCCGCCGCGTTTGTTCCAAGTGCAAGGCTGTTTTCCATGTGGAAACCAAACGTCCGCAATTTGATGGCATTTGCGACCAATGCGGCGGAATGCTTGTTCAGCGCGAAGACGACAGGTCCGAAGCCGTCGAGGTGAGGATGAAAGCCTATGAGCAAAGCACGCGCCCGCTGATTGAATTTTATCAAAAGCGCGGACTCCTCATTACGATTGATGCCGAAGGCTCGCCCGAGGAAATTTACAAACGCACACGCCTGCTGG
>PKZR01000249.1 GCA_003133815.1 Limisphaerales bacterium
TCAATCCGCAGTTGACGGCGACGAACATCATTACCGTGGTGGTGCAGGAAGTGAACACAGCACCGGTGCTGCCGGTGATTGCACCAGTGAATGTCGCCGAACTGACTTTGTTGACGGTGACGAATACGGCGACGAACTCGAACATTCATTCTGTCATAACCGGCTACGGACTGGTCAATCCGCCCGCCGGAATGGTCATCAGCGCAAGCGGGATTATTACTTGGACGCCAAGCCAGTCGCAAAGTCCTGGCACCAACGTCATCACGACAGTTGTCACCAACAGCAATCCCTATGACCTGGTCAATCCGCAGTTGACCGCGACCAACATCATCACCGTGAACGTGACCGAGATGAACGTCGCGCCGGCGCTGCCCTCCGTAGCCACAACAAACGTGAATGAGCTTTCATTGCTGACAGTCACGAACACGGCGACGAACGCCAACATTCACGCGACCATCATCGCCTATGTATTGCTCCATCCTCTTCCCGGAATGTTCATCAGCGCGAATGGCGTCATCACCTGGAGACCGGGACAGAACCAGAGTCCCACCACGAACGTCATCACCACTGTTGCCTACAACTACGATGCCTTTGACCTGGTCAATCCGCAGTTGGCAACAACCAACAGTTTCAGCGTCATTGTCAACGAGGTGAACGTCGCGCCGTCATTGCCCGTAATCGGCCAGACGAATGTCAACGAGCTGGCGTTGCTGACCGTCACCGACACCGCAACGAACGCCAACATTCATTCGACCGTCACCGGCTATGCGCTGGTGAACCCGCCGGCGGGAATGAGCATCAATTCCAGCGGCATCATCACTTGGACGCCGGGACAGGCTCAAAGCCCGAGCACCAACTTCATCACCGCCGTTGTCACCAATTCCAATCCTTACGACCTGCTCAACCCGCAGTTGACGGCGACCAACAGCTTCACGGTGTTTGTGAACGAGTCGAACGTCGCGCCCGTGCTGCCGGCCATCGCTCCAACGAACGTGAACGAACTGACCGTGCTCAGCGTCACGAACACCGCCAGTGAGTCGAACATCCACGCGACCATCACCGGCTACGGTTTGGTCAGTCCGCCCGCCGGGATGATTATCAGCACGAACGGCGTCATCACCTGGACGCCGAGTCAGGCGCAAAGCCCCGGCACCAACAACATCATAACGGTCGTCACCAACAGCGATTCCTTTGACACCATCAATCCTCAGTTGACTGCCACAAACAAATTCACGGTGGTTGTCAAGGAAGTGAACACGTCGCCGGTCTTGCCGGTCATACCGACGCAAACGGTCAATGCACAGGTGTTGCTCACCGTCACCAACACGGCGACGAACGGAAACATACATTCGATCATCACGGGTTATGGACTGGTCAACCCGCCAGCCGGGATGAGCATCAACTCCAGCGGCATCATTTCCTGGACACCAAGCCAGGCGCAAGGTTCGAGCACCAACACCGTCACGACCGTGGTCACGAATTCCAATCCATACGATTTGATCAATCCACAGTTGACGGCGACCAACAACTTCACGGTCGTCGTGCAGGCGGCGGCCCAGCCGACGAATAGCGGTCCGGTGTTGTTTGCCGCCACGTATCTTGGCGCGGGCGGTGCGAACTTGAGCGGGACGGGTGTTAAATACTTTGGAGGCGCCCTTTACATTTGCGGGAACAGCTCCATATCCAGCGGCCTCATTGCCCGCTATAACACACCTTTGGAGGCGGGAGCAGTCCCTGTTTGGGATAATACCTGGCCGGATACACAATATCGCGACCAGTTCTTCGGCATCACCGCTTCCATCTCCGGAATTTATGCAGCCGGTCCGGACTATACGCGCACCTCTGATACCGTCGGTGACAAGGAACAGAAAGGACTGGTGCTGAAGTATCCGTTCACGGGTGCCACGGGTGGCGGGTATGACGGCGACATTTGGGACCGGCAGACGCCCGCGCCCCCCGGCGCTTATTCTTACGGCGGCGGCGAAAACCTCATCGCGCTGACCCTGGCGGCGGAAAGCGGAACCAATTACATCTATACGACCGGCAACGGCCAGCCTGGCTTTTACGTAAATGGAGCATTCACATTGTCGAAACTGGGCGAGGATTCGACCGTGTTGTGGACGCAGACGCAGGCCACGCCCGGAACTGATAACTCCGCCGGCGAGTCCATTGTCACCTTGAACAACAATGTCTATGTCGGCGGTTTCTATGCGAGCGCCTCACAACTGCAGTATCCGGTGTTGTGGAAATACAGCTCATCCGGCTCCTTCGTCTGGGAGCGAACTGACAGCAGCCCCGCCGCATACAATGGCATCACCACAATCAGCAATTACATTTACGTCGTGGGAGGCAACGGCATCGGCGGAGACACATGGTATGGCGGAGGTCCCAATCTGTCGGCTTTCCTGGTTGAGAAATGGGATCAGAACGGCAATCAGATCTGGACCCGCACTTATACAAATTCCGTCCAAAGCCTGCTGACCGCCGTGGTGAACGTAAGCAACCGGCTGTTTGCCGTCGGCTATACTTACGCCGGGACGGGCGGAAATGCCGAGGCTGTGCTGATGGAAATCAACCCGGCGACGGGCGATCAAATCTCAAGCACGACATTTACCGGCGCTTCCGTCAGCATGGCAACGGGCATTGACAGCGACGGCACGAATCTTTTCGTGGTGGGATCCAGCGCCAGTTCGGGCAATGTGGCGAACCAGATCATGTTGCTGCGTTATTCCATTCCAGCAGCCGTGCCTGACATCACGAACCAGCCGCAATCGTTGACCGTGTTTGCCGGCACGACCACCAACATCAGCGTAGGCGCCGCCGGTCCGACACCCATCGGCTACCAGTGGTACTTTAACAACAACACGGCGTTACCCAACGCCACCAACGCCACGCTGTCATTCGCTCCCGCCATCACCAATCAAACCGGCAGTTACTTTGCCGTCGTCAGCAATGCTTACGGAGCCGTCACAAGCAGCGTGGTTGTCGTGACGGTATATTCACAAAATCCGCTCATCATCATCCAGCCTAAAAGCCAGACTTTGGCGATTGGCAGCACGGCCAGGTTCACCGTGAATGTTACTGGAGTGCCGCCGTTGTCCTATCAATGGTATTTCAACAACGCCCTATACGCAGGAGCAACCAACGCGACGCTGGTTGGCGGACCCATATTGTCCAGCCAGGCTGGAAATTATCAGCTCGTGGTCACCAACCTTTATGGCAGCACCACAAGCGTCGTCGCAACATTGTCCGTCTTGATACAGCCCAATATCTATGGCGTCAACAATGTCAGCAATGGAGCTGCCGGTCCGAAGCTTCTGCTGCTGGCATCCTTGCCGGGAAGCACAAATCTGCTGTGGGCGTCCACTAATCTTAGCCAGCCCATCAGCCAGTGGCAGTTGATTGGCACCGTCACCGCCGGGACCAATGGTTTGTTCCAGTTCATTGACACCAACACCGCCGGCATAAGTCACAAGTTTTACACAATGTCTTCATTCCTGGTGCCGTCGCTTCCTTCCGTCACCATCTCGCCGCAAAACCCGACCGTCGTCATCGGAGGTGCCGCTTCATTCACGTCGTCCGTCGGCGGCACGCCGCCATTCTCCTATCAATGGTATTTAAACAGCGCGCCGGCCAGCGGAGCCACCAACACGCTTTTGGCGTTCAACCCTGTTGCCGCCAATGAGGCTGGAAATTATCAACTGGTGGTCACCAACAGTTTCGGCAGCGCGACAAGCGCGGTGGACCAATTGACGGTGCTGTTGCAGCCGAACCTATACGGTTTTTCGCTCGGCACAAACCGGGTGTTCACGCTTGATCTCGCCTCCGCGCCGGCAAGCACCAACCGCATATGGTCATCAACCAATTTGATCAACTGGCAGGTCTTGACCACCAACATTCCCGATGCAACCGGATTGTTCCAGTTCATGGACACAAACACGCAGGGTTCAAAGGTAAAGTTTTACCGGCTTTCAACGCCGTGAAGAGGGATCAAAGCATCCGCGCCTTGTGCTTCGTCCGCCGGCTGAGGTAAGATTTAGACGTGACGAATTTGCGCCGGGCCTCGGCAATCTCATTTTTACTGATGATGTTCGCCTGCTCCGCGTGGGCCGCGCCGCACAAATTGCGCATCAGTGACCAGGCCCTGGCGCAATCGCTCGTCGCGCGCGGCGGAAGACTCATCGCCGATTACGGAGGTTTTCAACTTATCGAAGCCGATGATTCCATTCTAACCAATCTCGACACGCGCCATGTCGAATGGTCGGACGATTTTGATGAGATCAAACTTAACGCAGTATCCTTGAACACACGCACGGCGGGTGTTGTGGCGTTGCGAAAATCTGCAGGGAATTTTTCCGGGAAACATCTGCACCTCGTCCAGTTCGCCGGGCCGGTCAAACCGGAATGGCTCGCGGCTTTGGAAAAGCACGGTGCGCGGATTGTCAGTTATATTCCCGAGAACGCCTACTTGATTTATGGCGACGCGGCGGCGATTGGGCGGATGCAGACATGGGCCGGCACGAATCAATTCGTACAATGGGAAGGCAGTTACGCGGACGACTACAAAATCCATCCCGCCGCGCGGTTGGTGTACCTGTATGGCAGGCCGCAGCTGCCGTTGACGGACGTTTTTTCCATCCAAATGGTGGACGACTCAGCGGCAAATGTGGCTACGCTCACGCTCATCGGCCAGTGGCAGTTAGCCGGGGCGGAAAATGAATATACGTTGCTCGGCTACCGGAATATCATTGTTCGTCTGCCGCCGGAAAAGTTGAATTTGATTGCCGCACAGCCGGACGTGGTTTCCATCCAACCGCATTTTGAACCCCAAAAGTTGGACGAGAGGCAGGATCAAATCATCGCGGGGAATTTGACCGGCAACGTGCCGAGCGGGCCGGGTTATCTGACGTGGCTCGCGGGCAAGGGATTCACGCAGGCGCAGTTCGCCAGTTCCGGTTTCGCCGTGGATGTTACCGACAGTGGCATTGACAACGGCACGACTTCACCGGGGCATTTTGGCCTTTACACTTCCGGCGACACGACGCAGAAAAGCAGGGTGGTTTACAACAGGCTTGAAGGCACGGAGCATTCCGGCAGCACGCTGCAAGGTTGTGACGGTCATGGCACGCTCAACACGCACATCATCGCGGGCTATGACAATTTTACCAATGCCTTTCCGCACACGGACGCGGGGGGATATTTTTATGGGCTGGGCATCTGTCCGTTTGTAGAAACAGGTTCGTCCGTGGTTTTTGATCCGAGTGCCTTTACCTATCCGAATTTCACCAATTTACAGACGCAGGCCTACAACAGCGGCGCGAGGATCAGCAACAACAGTTGGGGTTCGGATGTTGGTGGTGCATACGATTTGTTTGCCCAGGCATACGACGCACTCGTGCGCGACGTAGGCGCGGTTGGCCAAAACCGGCAGATGATCATCGTCTTCGCGGCTGGCAATAGGGGACCGGGTTCAAGAACAATTGATTCACCCGGTTCTGCTAAAAATGTCATTACAGTCGGCGCGGCGGAAAATGTCCGCTCAATGAATCTGGTAAATGGCGGAGACAATTCGTCAGGCTATGATGGCTGCAATCCTTCAACATCGGACGCAGGCGCCGATAGCGCAAACGACATCGCCAGTTTTTCGAGTCGGGGTCCGTGCGCCGACGGGCGCAAGAAACCGGATATTGTCGCGCCGGGATCGCATATCACCGGCGGAGTGGCGCAAATTTCTCCGCCACCGCTGCCTTCCAGTCTTGGCTCGGCAATTTCGTGTTTCAACGCGAGCGCCGTATGTGCTTTGTCCAACAGTGATTTTTTTCCGCTCGGGCAGGAATTTTACACGGTATCGTCCGGCACGAGCCATTCGACTCCAGCCGTCTCTGGCGCTTGTGCCTTGCTGCGGCAATTTTTCATCAACAATACGAACGCCCCGCCAAGCCCCGCGATGACCAAGGCGTATCTGATGAATTCCGCCCGCTACATGAACGGTGCGGGCGCGAATGACAAGCTGTGGTCGGCCAGCCAGGGCATGGGAGAATTGGATCTGGAAACGGCATTCGACGGCGCGCAGCGGATTTTGCGCGACCAGTTGCCGGTTGAAACCTTCACAGCAGCGGGGCAGATGCATACCTATACCGGTATGGTTCCTGATCCGACGAAACCATTTTGCGTGACGCTCGCGTGGACGGACGCGCCGGGAAACACTGCGGCCGCTAAGGCTTTGGTCAATAACCTCGACCTTGTTGTCACCGCTGGCACAAACATCTACAAGGGAAATGTCTTCAATGGCCAGTATTCCACGAACGGCGGCACTGCGGACGGCACGAACAACGTCGAAAGTGTTTTCCTGCAGGCGGGCATGGCGACCAATTTCACTGTGACAATTTCCGCCGCGCAGATCAGCGCCGACGCCATCACGAACGGAGGCGGCCTGCCGGAACAGGATTACGCGCTCGCGATTTACAACGGCGCAATCGCGCTTCCGGTAGTCCAATCAATCTCCGTGTCGAACAATTTGGTGACGTTGCAATGGGGCGTGAACGCCAACTTCAACTACAACGTGCAATTCAAAAACAATCTCACGGATGCAAGCTGGACCGACGTGACGACGAACATCCTTGCGACCAATGCAGTTTTCACGGTCACAAATTCAGCGAGCACGGCCCAGCGGTTTTATCGCATCAGTGCGGCGCAATGATTGGTGCCAATCTGATTGTTGTCAGAAAAATAAAATCGGATCAATTCAACCACTGGAACCAACCATTTGTTGCTCCACTGAAAACAACCGCTCAAAACCGTCCGATTTGTCCAATAAATGGACACGCACAAGAGGATTCTGCCTGACCGGCGAACAAACCGGTTAAATCGGTCAATTTCCACTGCGGAAATAATATCTCAATTTAAGAAAAGCCCGTCTTTGCTTACGAACGTCTCATTTATCATCATTGATTTGTTCCATATCATCATTGATCTGTGTCTTCTCATCGTTGATTTGCTCCAGATCATCATTGATATGCTTCGTCTCAATGATGATTTGTTCCATATCAATGCTGATTTGTCTCGTCTCATCATTGATCTGTTCCATTTCAACGATGATTTGCCACGTCTCATCATTGATTTGCCCTTCCTCAATGATGATTTGTCACCTGTCCTTGAGGATATTTGTCTCCTCCTTGGGTGATTTTGACATCCTCTTGTGTATATTTTCGACTTCCAGACGCATTTTTAAGGCTTCCAAGGGCAAATCCGGCCATGCCAAACACCAACCATCCATTGCCATGCCGATGACAATTTATGACTACCACAAATCGTTCTAAATAGTTGTGGACAAGA
>PKZR01000356.1 GCA_003133815.1 Limisphaerales bacterium
TCCGGCCCGGGAATAAATCGTTCGGGACCGGGGAGAAATGGTTCGGAACCGGGAATGTGCGGCGGCGGACCGGGAAACAACGGTTGCTTCCCCGGCGGCGGATGATGCGACTCCTGCCGCGAGAAACGTCTGCAAAAGGCGTGGAGGTGAGCTTGGGAGTTTAAGAGCTTGAACTAATGACGCGGTCGTATTCATTCCAGTGATGGGTCTAGAATCTCATTTCATAAGGGAGGGGGTCTAATCATTTGCTATCGGAAGCTTTTTCTTTTATTGCTGTGGCAAAAAGCGCCTTTTCGCGCCGGCAAGACTTGCGACCGCTACCATAGCGGCGGGTCAAGGGTGGTCATTCAGCGCGCTAAAGCTTTTTCCCCGTCAGCTTTTCATACGCCTCCAAATACTTCGCGCTGGTTTTGGCCACCACATCTTCCGGCAGTTGCGGGCCGGGCGGGGTTTTGTCCCACGTCAGCGTTTCGAGATAGTCGCGGACGAATTGCTTGTCGAAGCTCGGCTGGCTTTTGCCGGGCGCATATTGGTCCGCCGGCCAAAAGCGCGAGGAATCGGGCGTGAGCACTTCATCAATCAAAATGAGTTGGTTCGGCGACGAGGCGTCGCCGCTACACAATCCGAACTCAAACTTCGTGTCGGCGATGATGATGCCGCGCTGGCGGGCGTAATCGCGTCCGGCCTTGTAAATCTTCAAGCTCAAATCGCGCGCCTGCGTGGCGAGTTCCGTGCCGACAATTTTACACGCCTGCTCGAAGTTGATGTTTTCGTCGTGGCCTTCCTCGGCCTTGGTGGACGGGGTGAAAATCGGCTCCGGCAGTTCGGCGGATTCCGTCAGGCCGGCGGGCAGCTTGATGCCGCAGACGGTCTGGGATTTTTTGTATTCCTTCCAGCCGCTGCCGGAAAGATAGCCGCGCACAATGCATTCGATGGCGAGCGGCTTGGCCTTCTTCACGATCATGCTGCGGCGCGCGAGTTGCGCGGCGAACGGCTGCAAGTTTTTCGGCAACGGATCGTTCGCGCCGGCGAGCAGGTGATTCGGCACGAGCGCGGCAAATTTCTCAAACCAGAAATGGGAGATCTGCGTGAGCACCTCGCCCTTGCGCGGAATGCCATTGGGCATGATGACGTCGAAGGCGGAGATGCGGTCGCTGGCCACCAGCAGGAATCGGTCGCCGAGGTCGAAGACTTCGCGGACCTTGCCGGAGCGGACTTTTTTGATGCCGGGGAGTTCGAGTTTCAAAATTGGTTCGTTCATGGTGGGCAAAAAATAAAGTTCTGCGGACAAAATTCAATTGTTTTCCATTTGTGACTTAAACGCATGTCTTAAATCACGCCGCCTCGGCCGGCGGCATGTGTTTCACCGAAAGGGGTATGCCGGCCTGCGACACTTCGTCCAGCCGCACATCCACGGAATACAATCCTTCCTCGGCGAACTTCAACTGCTGGATGTTCACGATGAAATTGCGCGTGAGAAAATGCACGTCGTCCGGCAGCACGACCGACACCGGGATTTCGATGGGCGGCATGATGGCGTGGCCGTCGGCGTTGACGAAATTCAATTTTAGTTTGTGCTCGCCCTCGTCGCCGGACATGAAAGTGACGCGCAATGCGACGGCACATTGCGGATGCACGGCGGGCAGTTGCGGCGCGAAGATCGTGTCGAAGGAACCGAGCAGATTGAGCTTGCCGTTGTCCTCGGTCGCCGCGTCGCAAAGCACCGCCACTTGAATATTCATGCGGAAATAAAGACAGAAAACCACGGAATTGACACGAAATTCTTTTTGAGAAAACCCCTCCTTGTTCCCGACCGTTTTTCTGCTACCTTCCGCGACCCTGTGAGCATTGCAGAAGAAATCCAGAGGCGGCGCACGTTCGCCATCATTTCGCATCCCGACGCGGGCAAAACCACGTTGACGGAGAAGCTGCTGCTTTACGGCGGCGCGGTGCAACTCGCCGGCTCCGTGACCGCGCGCAAAAACCAACGCGCCACGACAAGTGACTGGATGGAACTGGAAAAAAAACGCGGCATCTCCATCAGCTCGACCGTGCTCCAGTTTGATTACGACGGCTACCGCCTCAACCTGCTCGACACGCCCGGCCACAAGGATTTTTCCGAGGACACCTACCGCGTGCTGACCGCCGTGGACGCCGTCGTAATGGTCATTGATTCCGCCAAAGGCATCGAGCCTCAGACGCGAAAATTATTTGAAGTCTGCCGCCAGCGCGGCGTACCGATTTTCACTTTCATGAACAAGTGCGACCGGCCGATGAAAAATCCGCTCGAGCTAATTGATGAACTCGAGCGCGTACTAGGCATCGGCGCGTTTCCCGTGAACTGGCCCATCGGCAATGGCCCGGAATTTCAGGGTATCTACGATCGGCAGACGAAGACCATGCACACGTTCGAGCGCGTGGTCGGTGGTAAACACCGCGCGCCGGTGGTCGTCGGCGGACTGCACGATCCGGAAGTGCGCGGCAGCTTGAGCGACGCCGAATTTGCCAAGACGCTCGAAGAATTGGAGATGCTCGAAATGGCGGGCGAAGCGTTCGACGAGGCCGCCGTGCTCGCCGGCAAAACGACGCCGGTGTTTTTCGGTAGTGGCGTGAATAATTTCGGCGTGCAGCTCCTGCTCGACGGCTTCCTCAAACATTCGCCCGCGCCGAAATCCCGCGAGATGGGCGGCATCGAGATCGCCCCGGAAAATCCCGCGTTCAGTGGTTTCATTTTCAAGATCCAGGCAAACATGGATCCGAAGCACCGCGACCGCATCGCCTTCATCCGTGTTTGTTCTGGCAAATTCGACCGCGACATGACCGTACACCACTCGCGCTCGGATAAAAAAGTCCGCCTGTCCAGTTCGCACAAGCTCTTCGGCAACGAACGCGAGACCGTGGACGAGGCGTTTCCCGGCGACGTCATCGGCCTCGTCGGCCACGACAGCTTCGGCATTGGCGACACGCTGACGACCGATCCGAAAATTCTCTACAAAGAAATCCCGCGTTTCACGCCTGAAGCGTTTTCGTATCTGCACAATCCGAACACGGGAAAATACAAACAGTTTCGTCAGGGCCTCGACCAGTTGTTGCAGGAAGGCGTCATTCAGGCGTTGTATCTGCGCAACTCGTCCATCAAGACGCCGCTGCTCGCCGCCGTCGGCCCGCTGCAATTTGAAGTCGTGCAATTTCGGCTCGAAAGCGAATACGGCGCGGAATCCCGACTCGAAGCCGCACCGTGGAGCGTCGTCCGCTGGCTGCCCACTGACATCACGGAAGATGCCCTGGATGGCCTTTCGCTGCCCACCGGCGCGCGCCTCGCCCACGACATCGGCAAAAATCCCGTCATCCTCTTTCAAAACGAGTGGTCGGCGAATTATTTTAACGAGACGAATAAAAACACGCCTCTCTCCGCGCTGCCCGTGCAAACGGCGAAAGAATAATTTAGATGCCCACCATCCTCTCCGCCTCCGAAATCACCGTCCGTTACGGCGATCGCACCATTCTTGATAACACGACGCTGGGTATTCAGGAAGGCGAACGCCTCGGTCTCGTCGGCCGCAACGGCGCGGGCAAGACAACGTTCCTGCGCATTCTCGCCGGCCTGCAATCACCCGACACGGGCGAAGTCGCACGCCAAAGAGATCTGGTCGTCAGCTATCTGCCGCAGGATTTCATGCTTGATGCGGGCAAGAACGTGCTCGAAAACATCCGCGACGGCGCGAAGCCGGTGCTGGATTTGATCGCCGAATTTGAATCGCTGCCGCACGACTCAAAACGGCACGCCGATCTGGAGCATCACATCCAAGTGCTTGAAGGCTGGACGCTGGATCAACGCATTGAAATCGCGATGGCGCATCTGAATTGCCCCGCCGCCGAACGAAAAATTGACACGCTTTCCGGCGGCGAAAAACGTCGCGTGGCGATGGCCCGCGCGATTGTTTCCAGCCCCGATTTTCTGATCCTCGACGAGCCGACCAACCATCTTGATCCGGAATCCATCGAGTGGCTCGCGGAATTTCTTGAGGACTTTCACGGCACGTTTCTCGTCGTCACGCATGACCGTTATTTTCTCGATCGCGTCGTCAAGCGCATGATCGAATTGTCCGACAGAAAATTTTTCTCACACGACGGCAATTACACCGAATACCTGCTCGCCAAGGCCGAACGCCAGGCCGCCGACTCCACCGTCGAACACAAGCGCCAGATGTTTTTGAAGAAGGAACTTGCCTGGGTACGCCAGGGTCCGCGCGCGCAACGTAGCAAGCAGAAGGATCGCTTCGAGCGCTATTACGACGAGGCGGCGAAGGACGGCCCGGTGATCGAGGAAGACGTTGAGCTTTGCATTCCGCCGCCGCCACAACTCGGCAATCGCACCGTGGACGTCACCGATTTGGGCATGACCATCGGCGGGAAAAAACTGTTTTCCGGCTTCACGTTCAGCTTTGCAAACGGCCACCGCATTGGCGTTTGCGGGCGGAACGGTCTCGGCAAAACCACTCTGCTCAAGGCCATCATCGGCCAGCTGCCGCCAACCGAAGGCACGGTGAAAATCGGCCAGCTCACCAAGTTCAATTATGTGGACCAAGGCCGCCTGCAACTGAACGAAGAACGCACGGTAATGGACGAAGTCGCCGAAGGCCGGGAGTTCGTGCAATGGGGCGACGCAAAGCTTTCCGTGCGCTCGTATCTCAAGCGGTTCTTGTTCTCGGATGACCGCATCACGACCCAGGTGAAAAAGCTGAGCGGCGGCGAACGCAGCCGGTTGTTGCTCGCGCAGGTTTTAAAAAATGGCGGGAACTTCCTGATTCTTGACGAACCGACGAACGACCTCGACCTGCCGACTTTGCGCGTGCTCGAAGAAGCATTGATCGCGTTTCCCGGCGTGGTGCTGGTGGTGAGCCATGACCGCTATTTTTTGAACCGCGTCTGCACGGACATCCTCGCGTTTGAAGGCGATGGCAAAATCGCGCACAGCGTCGGCGATTATGATTATTATTTGGAGAAGAAGAAAAAGGCATTAGTAGCGGCGGCTCGGCAGAGCGCCGCCATTCTCGCCACCAACAAAGCTGAAAAATCAGCGGCGCTCTCCCGAGACTCCGCTACTAAGAATGCCAAGCCGCGCAAACTTTCTTTCAAGGAAACCCGCGAACTCGAGGGCATCGAGGCGGAGATTCACAAAGTTGAAGCCGAAGTCGCGCGCATTGAAGGTTTGTTCGCGGATCCAGAATTTTTCCGCAAACATGCCGCACAGGTGAACCAGCTCACGCAAGATCTCGACGCAGCGAAAGCGGACGTTCCGAAGCTTTACGCGCGCTGGGAAGAATTGGAAGCCATCAAGTCCGCCAGCGAAACAAAATCACCGGCGGCGTGATGGACCTGAAAAACGGCGAGGCAGACTTGCGCGCGCGCTGGATCATTCAGGCAAATCGCGCCTTCGCGAATGCGCGGTGACGGTTCGCCTTTAAGCCGGATTGGCCGGCGTTGACTCAACTCCCAGACGTAAGCGGGAAAATCCGCAAAACCTTCGGCGATTACTTGCTTGAGGCCGATAAGCCGGAACTCGCCGCGGCTGCCGGGCGCAACGTGCTTCATCAATTCCACCGTCACACGGCCCATCGTGTAGCGCGGATTGATTTCGACAATCGGCTTGAGCCGGATTTTCCCAACCGCATCGCGATACGCAAACGCGTCAATTCCAATCGGGCCTAAAAATTTCGCGCGTCGTAATTCTTCTTCGAGCAAATTGAAAATCTCCGCGTAAAGTGCGTGCAGCCTTTGTGCGATGTCCGGTGGCTCGTCAAATAGCGCGATCAAGTTCGCCGGAATTTTTTTCTGATGTCCCGGCAGCGCCACGTTCGCTTGGAACTGGCCGCGTGCATCGTTGAGCAATCCGGTGTAGCCGCATAATTTTATGCCTTCATCCGACATTTCCAATTGCACTGAAAAATCAAGCACGCGTTCCAGCCATGGTTCGACGACGAGTTGATTTTTATTTGCAACCGCGTTCGCAATCCAGCGGCGATGCGTTTCTAGAATCTCCGGTTCGAACAGACGCATCGCATTGCTGCCCGCGAGGCCGAGCGCTTCTTTGATGGCAATTTTATGATGACCACGCTCACGAATCTGCGCGACGACCTCCAGCGCTTCCGCCAAAGAATTCACCGCCACGCCAACTTCGTGGGCGGCGGAAAGCCAATCATCGTTGGTATGGCGGCGTTGCTGCGCCGACTCTTGGTTTAGATTGCGCGGCAACGCAGGCCTATCAACGAGAATTTTTTTCAACAGTTCGGCACTCCACGCTTTTGAGTAAAGCTGCGCGATCTCGGGATTAAAACTTCCGCTGGCGGTGCGCTGCTTGCCGGTAAGATTGGTGAAAAACGGTTCAAGCAATTCCACACTGTCCGGTCCCCAGGCCCAGGGGCGCAAACGTCCAAGCTTGCGCGAGGTGAGACTCGCGCGGCTTTCCAGCTCTGCAAATTCCGGCAGCACAAAGCCAGCCTGCTTGATGCCGCTCAGGAATTCTACCGATGGTTTTTCGTTCACCAACACGATATCGTCCTGTCGACACAAAAACTGTGGCAGGTTGGCGAGGTCGCGAGCGAGTTGCGCCTGATGCTTGGTGGGATTGAACGATTTGCCATGCGCGATGCGGGCTTCGGCAAACGGATTGAAAACAAAAACATTCGGCGTGCGGCCTTTCGATTGCGAAAACACGTCCAGCTCGGCAATAAATTGTGCGTCGAGGCCCGCCGCTTTGCGGCCGGCGATATTCAACGTGATGCCTTTGGCGCGCTGCGGTGACAAAGGAAATTTAAGCTGACGGCAGAACGCTTCCCAATCGCTCTCGCTCGGATTTTTCCAGCGGCGAAACCATTTCAAGCCGTAGGCGACATGGCCAATTTCATCACGATAAATTTTTTCGAGCAGCTTGGCGGTCACGGCGTCGCCGACGGTGGCGAAGCCTTGCGCAAAGTGCCGAGCGAAATCCAGATTCGCCTGCTCGAACGTCAGGCACAGGCTCGCAACGTAGTCCATCGGATTTTCCATCACGGAAACCGAGCGCCAAAAATAGCCGCTCACCGACAGCTCGCCGAAGTGAATGCCGCAATCTTTCATGCGGTCGAGATAAAGTTGCGTGTGTTCCTGCTCGTCTTTGAGCGTTTGAAAAACGCCTTTGCGAAATGCGGCGGGGGCATCGGGAAAACGCAGGAGCACCAACGCCATCAATTCGGTGGCCAGCAGTTCGTGATTCGCAAAAAAATGCAGCAGCTTGCCGCGCTCGCGCGACTGCTCGAGATTTTTCGTGCCGGGAAAACTATCGCGCGCTTCACCGGTGGCTTTAAATTGCAGTTCCTTAGGCCGGCCGGGCCCGGGAGGCGTGACGAGCGCGGGGCCGGGACGCTCGTCGGAAATATTTTCCACCCGCAGAAGTTTTTCCTTCAGCGATTTTGCAAATAAGATGCGTTCGGCAAATTCACGCAGTTCCATCGGATGCGGGTGCGCTGGGTTTTTTTGACGGATGCAAAGGCTGGTTGATGCGATACGCCTTAAGTTCGGCGTAGATGGATTGCGCGAGGCCAGACTTGGCGAAGCCGACAGCTTTCGCGCCCTTGACCGCAAAAAACTTTTCAAATTCCGCCGCAGTGAAATGTTGAACGACGGGATAATGCGTGAAATCTCTCAACACCTCTTCGCGGCTGGTTTCGGCGATGTCCGTCGTGATGAGGACGAAATGAAGGCTGCCTTTGTTCGCGCGCAATGTGTCGCGGCCCACGAGCAGCGCGCGGGTTTTCAGCACGAACGGGAAAAGCCGCTCGACGGATTTTGCGGGAACCGGATCTTCGGATGACGCTTCGCCGCTCATCACGCCACCTTCACTTTTACCTTGTGACCCTTGATGCTTGCTCGGTTCAGTTTGGCGATGATGCTGTTCGCGTGTTCGCTCGCCACATCAACAAATAAATGCTTCTCGCGGACGTCCACCGTGCCGACGACTTTGCCGGGCAATCCAGTTTCGCCGGCGACTGAGTTCACGACATCAATCGGAACTACCCCTTGCGTCTCACCAAGATTCATCCACAGCCGTGTCTGGCCTTCGGGCGTGGCACGACTGGGCTTCGGTTTCGGCGCAGCCGCCGGTTCGGGCTTGTGCTTGATGAATAATTTGGAAGCCGGCTTCGCTTCGGGAGCTTTCACTGAAGCTAGAATTTCCTCATCGGTAAAAGTTTTTACGGCTTCAACTTTCGCTTCGACAAGCGGTTTGATTGCCGGCGGCGGAACAATTGTCTTTGGCGCTGGTGTGGCGGCGGCTTTCCACGGCGACACTTTAGATTTGATGGGCGCGGCGAATTTTGAATCGCCGCGCGGCGGCCGGTCTTCAAAACGGCGCGGGCGTTCATCGCGGCGCGAATCGAAACTTGGGCGACGATCATCGCGGTCGCGGAAATTTCCGCGTTCAGCCGGACGTTCGCGGCGGTCGTCGAAGCGGGCGGGCGGACGTTCGTCACGCTCGGGACGATCGTAATTTTCCACCTTCGGCGCGGGCTTGGCGGCTTCGCCGTTTTGCAACAGATGGATGAGCGCGGACGAAATGTCGTTAGTCGCAAAACCTTCCTCGATCAGCTTTTCAACAAGGTGGTCCTGCTTTTGGAATTCGCCGGCGGTCAACAGCGAGCGGAGTTTGTCGAGGAAGACATTTTCCTTCGCCTCGGCAACTTCGTTCTCCGTCGGGATTTTTCCGCGCTGGATGCGGACGTTAGTGAAGCGCTCAATGTTGCGGATTTGAAAAAGCTCGCGATACGGCACGAGCGAAATTGCGCGGCCGCTTTTGCCGGCGCGCCCCGTGCGACCGATCCGATGAACGTAATCTTCCGGGTCATAAGGCAGATCGTAGTTGAAAACCACCTGCACATCGTCCACGTCAATGCCGCGCGCGGCAACGTCCGTGGCGACGAGAAATTGCAGGCCGGACTTGCGGAACTTATTCATCACGCGGTCGCGCATCGCCTGCGTCATGTCGCCATGCAGGCGGTCGGCCTGGTATCCGAGGCCTTCAAGATGATCCACGAGGTCATCCACCATGCGCTTGGTGTTGCAGAAAATAATTCCCAGCTTGAGGTCGTAGATGTCAATGAGCCGGGTGAGCAGTTCGATTTTGTAGCGGCGATCCACTTCAAAATAAACCTGGTCAACGGTCGGGACGGTCATCGCCTTCTGCTCGACCTTCACATTCTCCGGCTCGCGCGCGTATTTCTCAATGAGGTCGCGGATCGGACGCGGCATCGTGGCGGAAAAGAAAACGGTCTGCCGTTCCTTCGGCGCGTCCTTCAAAATCGTTTCGATGTCGTCGCGGAAGCCCATGTTCAACATCACGTCGGCCTCGTCGAGAATGACCATCTTGATGTTGTCCAGCCGCAACGTGCCGCGACGCATGTGATCCATCACGCGGCCCGGCGTGCCAATGACGATTTGCGCACCCTGCCGCAATCCGAAAAGCTGGCGGTCGTAGGATTGTCCGCCGTAAATTGGCAGCGCGATGATGCCGCGCTTGAAAAAAGCGAGCTTGTGGATTTCTTCCGAAACCTGCATCGCGAGTTCGCGCGTCGGGCAGAGGATCAACACCTGCACGGCGCGCTTGGTCACATCCACTTTTTCCACCGCCGGCACACCAAACGCGGCGGTCTTGCCGGAGCCGGTCTGCGACTGGCCGACGACATCCTTGCCCGCAAGCAGCACGGGAATCGCCGCCGCCTGAATCGGCGCGGCCTGCTCGAAGCCAAGCTTGTCAATGGCCTTCAGCAGTTCCGGTGAAAGTCCGAGTTCGGAAAAAAGTTTGGGTGTCATGCAATGTCTTTAGACTTTGGCAGTCTAGCGCAGATTGGGACGGAACGAGAGCTATTTCTGAACTCGCCATTGCTCTGCTCAAACTGCGAGAACCTATCGGGCTTCCAAAAACTTCTTAAACTCTTTCGCCGCCTTGCCGCCAAAACCTGGAACAGCGGCAAGTTGCTCAAGCGTGGCCATCTTCAACCGCTGCACCGACCCGAATTTTTTTAACAACCCCTTTTTGCGCCGCTCGCCGATGCCGGGAAATTCGTCCAGCACACTCTCGGAAATCGTTTTGAGTCGCAACTGGGCGTTGTAGCTGTTTGCGACGCGGTGACATTCGTCGCGGACACGCT
The DNA here is from genome assembly GCA_003133815.1 of Limisphaerales bacterium. Classification (GTDB taxonomy): domain Bacteria; phylum Verrucomicrobiota; class Verrucomicrobiia; order Limisphaerales; family UBA11358; genus UBA11358. The sequence continues at coordinate 10,185 of PKZR01000356.1, forward strand.
GCAATAATTTTACTGCCGGATGATCGAGGCCAAGGCGCATCGGTTCGGATTTTTCCGGCAGATAAATTTCCTCGAACTCCTTTGCCAGCCCGATGACGGGGATTTTTTCGAGGCCGAGTTTTTTTAATTCCGCACACGCCATGCCCAACTGGCCTTTGCCGCCATCAATCAATATCAAATCCGGCAGCGGTTTGGTTTCGCGCTTGAGCCGTGAGTAACGCCGCTTCACAACTTCCGCCATGCTCGCAAAATCGTCCTGTCCCTCGACGGTCTTGATTTTGAATCGGCGATAATTCGCGCGGTCCGGTCGGCCATTTTTGAAACTCACGAGCGACGCGACGGCGAACGTGCCGCTGATGTTTGAAATGTCAAAACCTTCGATGCGCAGCGGCGGCGCCGGCAAATCCAAAATATTTGCCAGCTCGACCAAATCATTTTGCGGATTGATCGCCAGCGGCAAATTGTAAGGCACGCGCGCAAATTTTTCCGTTTTCTTCCAAGTGTCCTTGAGATCGCGAATGAGATCGCGCAGGTCGGCGGCCTTCTCGAAATCATG
>PKZR01000318.1 GCA_003133815.1 Limisphaerales bacterium
TCAAATCCTATGGGAGCACAATGGAAACAAGCCGGGCGCGAAATCAACGCGCATAAAAAGGGCCAGATGGTCGTCAAGCTCGTCCGCGAAATCATGGTCGCGGCCAAGCTCGGCGGCGCTGACCCCGACCTCAACGCGCGCTTGTTTGTCGCCGTCGAGAAGGCCAAGAAATCTTCCGTCACCAAGGACACCATCGAGCGCGCCATCAAAAAAGGATCGGGACTCACGGACGAAAAAGTGGTTTATGAGACGGTCGTCTACGAAGGCTACGCGCCGCACAAGGTTCCGATTGTCGTCGAATGCCTGACGGATAACCGCAACCGCACCGCGCCGGAAATCCGCAACCTATTCAAGGCCGGCTCGATGGGGCAGCCCGGCAGCGTCGCGTTTTTCTTCAATCACCTCGGCGTGGTCGAAGCCACGAATCCGGACGCGAACCGCGATGCCGAGGGCGACGCGATTGAGGCCGGGGCGCAGGAAATCGAACCGCTTGAACCCGAAGAAATTCCCGCCGGCCAAAAAGGCGCACGCTTCCTGACCGAAATTAAAGACCTCGACCACGTTTCCAAGGCGTTGAAGGCGGCGGGCTGGAATGTCATCGCCTCGGAGATGCGTTACGTCGCAAAAAATTTCACGGAGGTTTCCGAAGCGCACCGGAAGGAAGTCATGGATTTTCTCCACGCGCTCGACGACCACGACGACGTGCATCACGTCTATGCGGCGATGAAGTGAACGATGGGAACTGGCCCTGAAATTACGGAAATCAGCGGATGTTCTGTTTGAAAAGTAAAAGCAGTCTTTTGCACTTGGGAATATCCTTCGCATGCAAATCCCCGTTCAAAGGCGTGTTCAAGAACTCGCTGTAGCCTGGCAGATCCTGATGATCCATGGTTTCTAAATCCCTGAAAGCCATCGCTGAATTTGAAAAATATCGCTGTGCGACCGGCTCCTGTATCAAAGGAATGATGCCGTGATGCCGTGGATCGCGGCATATTTTCGCGAAAAGCGCTTTCACCACCGGCTCCTCGCCCTCAAGCGCCTGCAAGAAACAGCCATCCTTGTATAGCAGCAGGCCGGTGATGCCTGCCTGCGCGTTCCTCCGGACACTGCCCTTGAGCATGTCTTTCAAAGCAGACCTGTCGAAAGATTCGCTGGCGGTGCTGGCATAAACAATCTGGAACAATGACCCCATAATCAAAACACATTTCCAATCTCAACAAAACTTCTGGAAAAGCAAGTGGCATTTACAATACCTCCAGTGCTAATGATTTTAATGATGGTCTTACCTTTGGGCCAATTAATTCTTCGCCGGAGTATTTGTTGAATTCGCGCTCGTCTTGATCAAGCCCGCCTTCACGAATGGTTCGAGATACTGCCCGTAGCCCGCCTTTTCCATTTCATCCACAGGGATGAATTTCAGAGACGCCGAGTTGATGCAATAACGCAAGCCGCCCTTGTCAGCCGGGCCGTCGTCAAAGACATGGCCGAGATGCGAATCGGCGGCCGACGAGCGGACTTCCGTGCGTTCCATGCCCAGCGAATCGTCGGTGCGCTCGACCACCTCCATGCCGCTCAGCGGTTTGGTGAAACTCGGCCAGCCGCAGCTGGAATCAAACTTGTCCAGCGAGCTGAACAGCGGCTTGCCCGACACGATGTCCAAGTAAATCCCTGCCTTGTGGTTGTCCCAATATTCATTTTGAAACGGCGGCTCCGTCGCGCTCTCCTGTGTGACTGCGAACTGTTCGGCGTTCAGCGTCTTTTTCAATTCGTCCACGCTCGGTTTTTTGGAATTGCTCATGTTGGTCGGTTGATAGGTCGAAATGTCCGTTGATTGCGCGCGGCCCGCATTGTGGACCACGGCAAAAATGCCGCCCGTCAGCAGGACCGCCGCCGTGATACCCGCAATTTTCATCGGTTGCATGCTTGTTTGATGTCCGGCCGCGATGCTTATTCCACAAAAAGTTGTATCTGCCGGCAAAACCTTACCGCACAAATCAACTTGTCGCCAGCGCGCGTCCGGCAATCCAGCCAGTAGTCCAAGCCGCCTGAAAATTAAATCCGCCGGTAATGCCGTCAATGTCCAATACTTCGCCTGCAAAAAAGAGGCCGGGGCAAATTTTGCTCTCCATCGTCTTGAAATTGATTTCGTTCAACCGAACACCGCCGCATGTCACGAACTCATCCTTGTTCAAACTTTTTCCGGTAACAGGAAATTCTGAACGCAACAATTTTTGATTCAATACATGTTGAGCCGCGCCCGAAAGCGCCGCCCAGCGCGTATCGCGAGCGATGCCGGGCGCGAGAACAAGCTGTTCCCAAAGCCGTGACGGCAGCGGTGCGATTGGGAAATTGACGATTAATTTCGCTGGTTGCGATTTTCGGCGCGCTTGAAATTCGGACGCAAGCTTTTCATCGTTCAAATGCGGCAGCCAGTTTATTTGCAGTGGAAAATTGTAATTTCTTTCATGCATTTCACGCGCCCCCCACGCAGACAGCCGCAAAATCGCAGGGCCGCTCAAGCCCCAATGCGTGAGCAGCAGAGCGCCGCGCTCGCGGAGTTTTGTTCCAGGCACAGATACCTCGGATGTTTCCACTGAAACTCCGGCCAGTTCGCGCAGCCACGGAATTTCAACGTGGAAGGTGAACAGCGACGGCACCGGCGGCTCAAGAGTGTGGCCGAGTGAGACGGCCAGTTGTCCGAGCGCCGGCGTGCGGCAGCCGCCGATCGCGAGAAGCAGCTTGTCGCAGGTCAATTTTTCGCCGTTCGAAAGCTCAAGCTCAAATCCGCCGCCGGATTTTTTGATCGCCCTTTCGACGCCGCAATTCGTCTCCAGTTTTATTCCGGCCTTTCGCGCCTCGCCAAGCAGGCAATCAATAATTGTCTGCGAGGAATCCGTTGTCGGAAACATCCGGCCATCGGGTTCGGCTTTCAATTTCACACTGCGGCTTTCAAACCACGCGACAGTGTCGCTAGCCTGAAATTTTCCGAACGCGGAAATGAGCGCCCGCTCGCCGCGCGGAAAGCGCCTGGAAAACTCACGCGCATCGAAATCGGCGTGCGTGACGTTGCAGCGCCCGCCGCCGGAGATTTTAACCTTGGAAAGAAACTGCGAAGTTTTTTCGAGGAGTAGGATTTCCGCGCCGCGCCGCGATTCCCCGCAGGCGATGGCAGCGAAAAATCCCGCCGCGCCACCGCCGACAATCACAATGCGTTCCGAATTCATACGCACAATGATGGCAAATCTGAGGCGTCAAAGAAAATTCCATTCATCAAACAGCGCCGCCTGGCCGCAAGGCTCGCCCTTTTTGGAAATCAAATTCCAAACCGTTGCGCAGGAAATTTGAAATCGTCTTCCCGCTTTTGAAATGCGAATTCCAGAATAATCATCAATGAACCCGCGCTGCGTGACCGCTTCCAATAATTTTGCACGTTCCTCGCGGTCCGGCGCCTCGGCGGTGAGCCGCGACGGCGTGCGGGTCAATTCTTCCCACGACATTTCCCAGAGCGCGAGCGCACCCTGGTTGCCATAATTCAAAACCGGATCGTTCTCGATGCCGTGCGAAACAAGGACGAACGGCGCTTCAAAAACGTATCGAGCCAGACCAAGCGGGTTGAAGATTCCCGGCAGCAAATCCCGTCCTGTCCAACGCCTGAAGCTGCGCGCCAAAAGTTTTGTGTGCGCGATTACAAAATCTGTCTGCCAGATCAGGCTCGTTGAAGCGTCGGAATTCATGCCGCTTCGGCGCGGAAGGTAAGGCGGAATTTTCCTGAAGCCGCCGGCAGCAAAACTTTAATTGCCTCTGATTTGATTTCTTTGGAAGAATGCAGCAACGCTTCAAGTTGTGAAGTCACGCGGTGCAAATCTTCTTTTGCAGGCCCGGTGCCGTCCGGCACAAAACGCAAAACGCAATCGCCGTTTTCGCGTTGCCGCAATTCGTAATGCGCAATCCCACTTATGCCGTCGAAATACCGGTCTATTTGCCAAGTTGTCAGGCGCGCACCGTCGCGCACCGTGAGCGCGTCTCGGACGCGACCGTGGA
>PKZR01000176.1 GCA_003133815.1 Limisphaerales bacterium
AGGGTGCGGAACTGGCCGGCAATACCCGCCGTGGTCAGCTTGCCTAGCATGTATTCGTAAAGGTCGCCCTTCACGTCGCCCTGAGTGAGCGGGAGTTCCTCGATGAGATTCACCGCCGTGACCATCAGGCTGGCCTTGGGAATGAGGCATTGCGCACCTTCCAAATATTTACCGAGGGCGGTGCGCTTGCCCACTTCTTCGCGGAAAAACGGGAACAGTTCGTCGCGAACAATGGCGATCATACGGTCGCCGCTTTCATTGCGGAAATGCGACCAGCGCAGGTGCTGGCGATCCTCTGGGAACATGAGTGCCGCGCCCGACTTGCCAGTCTTGGCCGTCATCTTTTCCCGGCGCGTTTCTTGAACATCCAGCAGGCGGGCNNCATGAGGAAGGAGATCTGTTCGATGACAGTGAGTGGATTGGTGATGCCGCCGGCGAAGAATTCGAGCCAGAGTTTGTCGATTTTGGATTTGAGTGGGCCAGTAATCATAAAAAATTCAAATGGAAATGCGTTCGAGAAAGAATTCAGCCCAAGCGGTTTTGCCAGCTATCGGCAGACACATGATTTTATATTTCTGCGCAACAAGATCGGATTCGACGTTGGCGACAGTTTGCAAGAAGCACTCCTCGATGTGCAGATTGTGAGCGCCCTGCTTAATGATATTACGAATCCATTTTTCCAGCACATCCTCGTCCATGATTGAGTCTGGCGGCTTAACATAGGTCCAAAGGTTCTCAGGTGGCTTCTCCAGTAGAATCATGTTCATGGCGTCGTCTCCAGATTGATCTGTTTGATGATGTGGAGGATTTCGTCCTGTTCCGGCTCCGGGAACACGCCACTCAAGCCGTCACTGTTTAAGGTGGTGAACGGTGCCTGCCAAAGTTTTTCAACTTCGATGAGGCCATAGCGCGCGATGTGGTTCTTCAACAAATCTAGGAAACGAATCTGCGTGGTAGTGAGGCGCGGGTGCGCCTGGCTGAACTGCATGAAAAAGGCGTCCACGTCCGCTGCCTCCATGCCAATAATGCGGCGAATGGCCAGTTCCAGGCGCTGGGTATCGGCGAACAAACTCAGGATGCCCTCAAGGGAAAACTCGGGATCGAGTTCCATCACTTTTTCGGCAAGATTCTTGGTGTCCTGCTCCGTAACGGATTTACCGGCACGGATTTTTTTTAACACGTCGCTCTTTTCCAACAGGGCGTTCAACACTTTTTCAGCGCGGTGCTTGTAGGCGTCGAATTGCATGCCCTCCAGCTTGACGGTGTGCGTGTGGTATTCCACGCCCTCGTCCTTGATGTCGAGCACCACGGGTTGATTGGTTGGATACACCGGCTTGGTGCGCAGATGCATTATGCCGCGCAGTTCGAGGCGCAGATCGTCGAGGCTCTTCACGGTTGGGGCAGCCCAGAACGCCGGTTGTTTGACCTTGTCGATGACTGCCAGCTTTTCCTTCACCTGACCGAGATTGATGGGGAGACGGCTGACCTGGTCGAGCAACTCGCTCTTGAAATCTGCGACCTCGGCCGACTGACGGATGAGCGCGGAGGACAGCCGGGTGACCAACAGATCAAATTGATAGGCATCCTCGCGGCGCTGGAGATTGCGCCATTGCATTAGCGGAGCAATTTCATGGCGCAATATTTCGCGGGTGGCCGGAGCAAAGCCGTCAATCACGCCGGGCAATTGGACGGACTTGATTTCACGCCAACGCACGCGAACCGCAATGGTGTTCTCCGGCAAAGCCGCAACGTCCTGTTTCAGCAATTCGATGCCGAGATTGAGTGCGGGTAGATCTTGCTTCGCAATGGCAGCTTCGACCAAAGTGATACGGCTCTCGAACAGCAATTGCATGAGCGATTTCGTCTGGCCGGGATCCACTTCCTTTTTCAGTTGATCGAAATACTCAAAGTTGCCCCAATGATCAAAGATGCGGAATTTTTCTTTGTGCTGGCCGGGGCCGAACAGGTCCAAGCATAGCCGCGTGCCGCGCCCGATCATCTGCCAGAACTTGGCGTAGGATTTGACCGGCTTGGCTAAGACGAGATTAACGAGGCTCGGAATATCAATGCCGGTGTCGAGCATGTCCACGGAGATGGCGAGCGTGAGTTCCTTCGAGCCATCGGTGGAGTTGAGGTCGTCAATAAGCTGCTCGGCGCGCGGTTCGTAGTTGTCAATCACCGCGCAGAACTTGCCGCCGAACTGTGGATATAACTCGTCGAAAAGTTCCTTGAGCTGGACGGCGTGAAGATGGTTGCGGGCAAAGATGATGCTTTTGCCAATGGCGGAACCAGCGGAATTGCGGATGCCGTTCTCCATGAGGTTGCGGAGAATAGCGCGGTCGGTGTCCTTGCTGAACACCTTGCGGTTCACCTGCTCGGCCTCGTAATCCACGGTTTCCGGATCTTCGACCTGTTCCTCCAGTTGTTCGCGCTGGGCTTCGTTGAGCTGCGTGTATTTGATGCCTTCGCGCAGGAACTTGGTGGTGTGCTTGACGACCTCGAACGGCACGAGATACGGCGGGTCGTGGCGAATGGCGTCCTCGTAAGAAAAATTCGCGGTTGGATCCTTATCCTCACACTCGAAGAGTTTGAACGTATTGCGGAAAATGAACTGCACCGGCGTGGCGGTGAGACCGACCTGGAAGGCATCGAAATATGTGAACAGATCGCGGAAGCGATTGTAGATGCTGCGATGGGATTCGTCGGCGATGATGAGATCGAAGAACCCAGCGTCAAAATTCTCGAAGCACTTCATCATGGCCGGATACGTTGCCAGATAAATGCGTTTGGTCTGATCCTGGTTCGTGGAGCGGGAAACGTAAACCGCAGGCGCACCCGGGAGAAATTCCTGGAAAACATCGTGCGCCTGCTTGCGGAGTTCGCGTCTGTCGCAGAGAAAGAGCACGCGCTTCACCCACTTGGCGCGGATAAGCAATTCACACAGAGCAACCGCCACACGGGTCTTGCCGGTGCCAGTGGCTTGGACTAGGAGGGCACGCCGTTTCCGGGCATCGAAACGTTCACAGATACGCTTGATGGATTCTACCTGATAAAGGCGGTCCACGATGAGCACGGACGGCGTGAGGTGCGCGAGCAGCGGATCACGGTGCTCGTTCTGAAAATGGAGATATTGAAGACTGTCCTTGGAGTGAAAGCCGTAAATCTTGCGCGGGGGCTCGTTCTTAGTGTCGTCCCAAATAAAAAGGTCGTAGCCGTTGGTGAAGAAGATCACCGGACGCTGACCGTGCATTTTTTCCAAGCCATCCGCGTAATACTTCGCCTGCATCTGGCCTTTCTGCGCATTCTCAGCAGTTTTTTTGGCCTCGACCACACCGAGCGGTTTGCCGCTCTCGTGATGTTTCAGCACATAATCCGCGTAGCCGATGCCGGAGTTGGTCGGCTGATGAAGCACTTCCATTTCTTGCACCACCTCGGCGGTATTCTGGCCGTTGACGCCGACATTCCAGCCGGCGGCGATGAGCATCGTATCAATCAGGCGGCGGCGGGTCGTGGCCTCATCGAAGTGCAGGACGTTGGCGGCGTTCTGGGTCGAGTTCAGGATAAGCTGGAGCTCCTCCTTGGATTTCTCCGCCGCCTTGGCCTTGGCCCGGGCGTCCTCGAGATCGGTGAGAATCTGCGCCATCCGCGCCTCCTGCTCGGCCAACTNNTGCTGCCGCCGCAAAAAGAAAGAAAGAACCAGCAGGCGAGGTCGTAAGCTTCCTGGGTCAGCCAGGCGGGGATCTGCGGTTTGACGATATCCGCGCCGTGCGCGGCCTTGTTCCCCTGAATGCGGAGCTGGTGGAGTTTGTAGCAGACCGGTTTGGGAATCATGCTGACGAACATGTCGTCGTTCAGCATGTCATTCAGATTGAACTGATACGGGCGCGGAAGCTGGTGGCGGCTGTAGATGGCCGAGACCATGGACTCCGCGAAGAGGCGGAGCTTGAGCAGGGCGCTGGCCGGGTCGGCAAAAACGTAGCGCTCGGCGAACCCGCCGAGGTCGGCGAGTTCCGGAAACGCGTGGCGAAGAAACTCGAAGTTTTGGGACTTCATGAGTTCCTCCCCGCCGATGGTGTTTGCCACGAGGTCAGACATACTGCCCCGGGATATGCGACTATCGTGCCAAGCTCCAAAAACAACGCAAAGCGCTTGAAATCAGCAGGTTGGTGCATGAATGGCGCTTCCCCAGCGGTGTCACTATTAAATGTTGATTTAAATGGCTTCAAGGGACATTTCATTCACGGTTGCGGAGATACTGGCTCATGGCCTGAGGGCTGACGCCCAAGAGCTGGCCGGCCTTGGAGCGATTGCCGTCGGACCGTTTCAGCGCGCGGTCAATAAGCCGCTGGCGGATGGCGGCCAGATATTCATTCAGGTCAAAACCCTCCTGCGGTTCCGGCAGGGCGTCGAGGCCCGAGGAGGTGAGCACCTCGTCGAAGAGCAGGTTGTCCGACTCGATCACCTTGCCAGGGCAAAGTTGGGCGGAATTCACCACCACACCCTCAAGCTCGCGGACATTGCCGGGCCAAGAATGTTTCATGAGGGCGATGAGGGCCGACTGCGACAGCCGGCGCGGCTTTTGATATTTCTGGTTCCACCGCTCCAGGAAATGAAGGGCAAGTTTGGGGATGTCACTGCGCCGGTCCCGCAAGGCGGGAATATGGATCGTCGCCTGAAACCGGAAATAGAGATCTTTGCGAAGTTTTTTTGACTCCACGGCCGACTTGATGTCCACGTTGGTGGCGGCGATCACACGGACATTGACGGAGGTTTCGCGGCTGTCGCCAAGCCGCTGAATTTTGCCAAACTGCAGGGCGCGGAGGAGTTTGGCCTGGCAGGCCAGCGGCATTTCGCCCAGTTCGTCCAGGAAGATGGTTCCGCCATCCGCCGCCTTGAAAAAACCCTCATGATTGAGGAGCGCCCCGGTGAACGCCCCCTTGCAATGGCCAAAGAGCTGACTTTCGATGAGTTCCTCGGAAAAAGCAGCGCAGTTGACGGTGATGAAAGGTCTGGCGGCCCTGGTGCTGGCGTGGTGGATGAGACTGGCGAAAACCTCTTTGCCCGAACCGGTCTCTCCCAGCAGCAGAACCGGGGAATCATACTGGGCGAGCGTGAAGGCGGATTGCAATTCGCGCTGAAAAAGTTCGTGATCGCCGACAATCCCCAACCCGGCACAGAGGGCCGAGAAATCCTGGTTCTGGTCCGGATCCGGCAGGAAGCCAAACGGCTTGATCTGGGGAAACTGGGGATTGGTGAAATCAATCTCCGTGACCCGGGATTCACCCTCGCGGACGAATTTCGCCGCCCGGGTTTGCAGGATGCGGGCCGGTATTTCGCCACTGGCCGCCAGCATCAGCCAACTGGCGTGCATGTGGGGCGTGCCGGAGGAGACACAGATGAAATATTCCGCATCCGGGTGTTCGCGATGGATCCGCTTAAAATGAATCCGCAACTGCTTCAAGATTCCAAGATAATTGGTGGGATCCTTGAGCGGAGCCTCGCAAATCTCGACAGCCAAACCCTTGTTTCTTTTTTTTAATTCGTCCTGGGTTTGGGTGGTAATTCCGGTCGTGCTGGGAGTGGAAAACAAACAAACCCGGTCAAACTGACGTTCCGCCGTGACGGTGAGAACCGGGCCGGACTCCTTATCCCCGGAGGCGGAGATCTCGGCAAACGGGTCGTGAAAGCCGGTGAACGTGAGCAGGATTTTCATAGGTCATCCGTCAACATGGTCGAAGTCTAGGGCACAAGGCAGATTTAAAGCGAGTAAAGAATCATTTAACCAGCGAAATCTGTGCGATTCGGGCTAGGACAATCAAATGAGCACACCGGAACGGGACTCGTCACCCATAACGCCGAAGGCAAAATGTCCGTTCACGCCGCAGCGTGAAATGGTTCTGAATTTGTGGGGCGAAAACCCGCCTTGAACCATTAGCAGGTTTATTCAGAATAATTTTCTCCACCACGGAAACCATTTTGAAATGCTTCCATCAGCCTCCAAAGGGGGCAGCGTCACCTGACGAAATCCCCGCTCGCAGTGAACCAGAACACATTCGTGATCGCGGAGATTGCGAAGTTTGTGCGGCTTGATTTTGTGCTCTTCAATCTCGTTGTAATTCACATTGCGCTTTCCGCCATTGTAACCCCAGGAGCGTTTCACGACCCGCTTTTTGCCGATGAAATCGGCGGCTTGAACGGCATCGGCTTCATCGGCGGAGCGGAAAACCATCCGGTTGCGCAGATTCAATGTCAGGACTTTTGATTTGTCATTGCCGAGCGGTGGAATCAGCGAAGTGGTGCTTTGCGCGGCGGCGACGACGGTTGCGCCGGCCTCCCGGATTACGTCCACACAATTGTAATCGCTCGTGCCATCTTCGCTGGCCGTCATGAACCGCTGCGCTTCGTCGGCCCAAAGGATGAGCAAATTGGCTTTTGACCGGTCGGCCTTGGATTTGTCAAAGCGGCGCAGGGCATGATTGTAAAAAAGCAATTTCAAGAATGTGTTCACATAACGCCGCTCGGTCTGAAACTTTTGCGGCATGGTCGTAAGAATGATTTTGCCTGAGTCAATCGCCGAAAAATGAAACGTGCTTTCGCCGGTGCAGAATACCTCGGCAACGCCCGGCGTCAGGAAATATTGCAGGTAGTTGCCGATAGTTTCACGGACGCCGCCAAATTGTTCAGCCGGTTGGGTGATAAACCGGTCGAAAAAGTGGGCATGAACGGCGATTCGGCGTGGTGTTTCATTAAGGTTTTCAAGATTTGCCATTTCTGTTTCGAGTTTTTCGGGATCAGACAGCAATTCATAAGCGCCCAGCAACGTCACAGGCAGGTTCAATTCATAGAGCATTTCGAGGGCGTAAGCGATATGAGTCTGAGCCTGGCTTTTGAAAAATCCCTTGTCACCGCCCTGTCCCAGACTGGTAGCGGTATCCACGACGAACTTGGCGTAGGTGGAAAATGGGATGCTGCGGTCTCCGGTCAGGTTGTAGCGATGCGTTGGTGGCGATTGCGCATCCGTATTCTCGTCGTGAATTTGCAGATGAATCAAATCGTTTTCGCGGTCGTAGTGACGCGCAATGGCCGCGAGCGTTTCCCAATACACGCCCTTTTCATCAACGCACAGCCCGCCCCATTTAGGTTCGTTTTGGAATACTTGATGGGCGAGTTGATTGATGCCGGAACTGGTCTTGCCAGAGCCGGTGTCACCGGTGATAAGCCAGCCACGACAAAATTGGTTGCGTTTCCAAGCCAAGCCGCCGAGCTTTGCGACCGGGCTTTTCCCTCGTGATTTTAGCAACACCCAAATTGCCAGGATCAGCAGAAGAATTCCTGCCGCGAACTTCACGGTTTTCACCTCATTTTGAAAATGTGGAAGATGGATGTGCGCTTTTAATTGGGTAAAATTGAATATCATGGGTGATACTTTCCGATGAGATAACCGGCCAGCAGGCAGGCGAGTGCGGCGAAAATCGCGGCTGTGCGGGTTATCCGAACCAGCTTTTCACCCGCCGGCTGGTTACGCATCGCTTCCAAAAGGGCCGCCGATTCAGCCTGAAAAGTTCGAGCGGCTTCGGCGAGTTTGCCGATGCCGGTCCGAAATTCGCCAAAGGCGGGCATTTCCCGGCGTCGCAGTTCATCCCAATGCCGCTGGTGGATGCGGAACAACTCGACTAGGAATATCACCACGTCGTCTTCTCGCAGCCGATGTTTATCGCGCCACTCGGCAACGGACTTGGTGAATTCCTCGTCGTAGTCGGTTTGCTCTTTTTTTGGTGCAGACATTATTTTGAAGGTAAAAGCAGTTCAGCGGCGGATTCGATTTCGGAAAAAAGTTTCCGCTGCCAGGTTTGGATTCGTTGCCGATCCAGCAGGCTGAACGAAGGATGTTTCGTGGCTGCCGCGATGGTCAGATTTTCTGCATTGAGCGCCTCGACCAGCCAGTCCTGCATCCGGGTCATGGCGATTTCACGTCCGCCGAGTTTGTCNNTTGAATTCATCGGTCATTCGTTGAATTTGATCAACGCTGTCCGATTCGTGATTCACCGGCATGACCAGGGTGAGCTTGGCGTCAAACGCTGTAAGCATGGCTGGCAAATCAATTTCGTTGAAGAAATCAATAAACAGGTCAGTGGATGCGGCGCGGCAATCCACGACGACCAGATTTGTCTTTGCCAACGCAGTAATAATGGCGTCAAGGTCACGCCGTTTGCTCAAATCGAGAAACCGTGTGTCGGGATGAAATCGTTTCAACGTCGAGTTTTCATTATCGCTGTCAATCGCGACATGGGCGACGCCCTTGTCTTTGAGGAATTGGATGAAATTGACGGCGAAGAAGCTTTTGCCGACGCCGCCTTTGCCATTAAGGATGAGAATCAGTCTTTTCATTGGATTGTGGGTTNNTTGGGGACTGGTTCTGCCGGGGTGCTGGATTCACCCGCTGGCACTGACTCCGCGCCATTTGGTCCCCCGTTCGGGGACAACGAAGTCGGCGGGCGTTTCCGCGCGGGGCGTTTGCGTGGCCGGATGTTCTCGCCGAGAACCTGATGACAAAACATGGCCACGGCGGTTTTGCTCGTCGGCAAACAATGTTGGGTCAACAAGTCGGCGATGGAGCGATACGAAGCACTTTTCTGCCGCAACTCAACGATGACTTCGCGTGCCGGGATTAAATCCTGGAACTTCTGTGGCCGGCGCGGAGTAAATTCGGCGACCGCCTTGCGGACTTCGGCTGGATCAAACGTGTTCATAAAATGGGATCATTTGAATTTGAACCGGGAAATGGGTTGACGCCCAGGCGGACAACGCGATGCTGCGACGCGCATAATACATTGCCGGTCTGCGACTGCGGACAAATCGCGTCCATGGCCAATTCGTGGGCGTGGATGGTTCACGACTTTGGCCTGGCTGCAGACAATCCGCGACCGCTGCCGTTGTTCGTTCATGGACAATTGACGCCATTGCCTGTCCATGAATACGGACTGTTTGTGAACGTGATTGTTGGCGTGGACAGAACGCGGATGCGGACTGTTTGCGGACACGGACAGATTGCGTCCCCGTCTGGCATTGAACCAGTTCATGACCGTGGCCATGCCGCGTTTGCGGCCATGAGCGATACCTATTGCGAAGCTGTTCCGCGCCTCCACCGCGACCGATTCGCGGCCATGAGAACCTGCCTCCCGGCAGGGGTAGGGCGTGCCTTGTATTAAACATGATGAGAAACACACTGCCTCCTCTGCTGCAACAACTCGTCGCGCCAATGCTCCAGTTGTGCGGCGACGGTCTCAATGCGGGTGGTTTGTTCAATCGTCCGGGCTTCAATTCGGCCAGGTTGTTGGTCGTGAAGTTGTGAGTCGGACAATTCGATCACTGTGTTGACTGCGTTGTGATTGATGTGTTCGCCATATTTTTTGAGCACCTCAATGGCAGTGCGAATTTGGGCTGTGGATGGAGTTTGCATAATTAGATGTGGATGCCGCGAGATGGTTTGTGCGCGAGTTCCTGCCGGTGACCTGGGCGGCGTTTGTGATACCACTGTGCCTGTCTCGCCGTTACAGAATTGACTGGATGCGCCCACGGATCACCAAATCCAAGTTGCGCGGCGGATTCCTCGGCGATGAGTTTGTTGGGCGCTTCAACAACCGTGCGCAGTGGATCACCCAACTCGCGGGCGTATTCCCGGTCGGTGTGGTAAATTCCCCAGAGTCGCTTGCCAGACTTCAGTGTCGCACTCGTTTTCATGGCGACAGTTCACCAGAAATCAAGTGCGCGAAGATGTATCAGCTACACATGATTCGCGGACAGTCCTGATAGTGTCCGTTGCATGGTCACGGCCAAGACACAACACA
>PKZR01000234.1:0-9341 GCA_003133815.1 Limisphaerales bacterium
CATCTGAAAATGATGGCCGCCGCGCAGCCGTTCATCAGCGGTGCGATTTCCAAGACTGTCAACATGCCGAGTGCCTGCACCGTCGAGGAAATTCGCGACACTTACGTTCAGGCTTGGAAAATGGGATTGAAATGCGTGGCGATTTATCGCGACGGTTCAAAGCGTTCCCAGCCACTCAACACCAAGAAGACCAACGAAGGCGGCGACAAAACTTCCGCGCCGGACAATCCCGTGATCGAAAACCGCATTAAGGAACTTGAAGGTGTGGTTGCCAAACTGCGCAGCGAAGCAGGCAAGCCGTTGCGCCGTCGCTTGTCCGATACGCGCCAGGCGCTCACACACAAATTCAACATCGCCGATCACGAGGGTTATCTCACGGTCGGTCTTTTCGAGGACGGCCAGCCCGGCGAACTGTTCATCACGATGGCCAAGGAAGGCTCGACCATCGGCGGTTTGATGGACAGCATCGGCACATTGACCAGCATGGCGTTCCAATACGGCGTGCCGCTGGAGGCGCTCGTCCGCAAGTTTGCGCACCAGCGGTTCGAGCCGAGTGGCTTTACGAAAAATGCCGAGATTCGCAATGCGTCGTCCATCACCGACTACGTTTTCCGCTGGCTCGCGCTGCAATTTGTCCCCGGCTACCGCGAAAGCCTCAATGTCGCCCGGACGCAGCCCGAACTCGCCATGCCCGGCCTGCTCGAGGAGATGAAAAAAAAAATAAACCGGCCGGTGCCTGAACTGCCCATCTCCGAGGACACGGATGTTCTGGACGTGCCTGAAACCGGCAATGGCAATGGTCACGTGCATTCGCGCCTCACCCTCACGAGCTCGTTTCAAAATCAGGGTGACGCGCCTACCTGTCCGACCTGTGGCCATGTCGCTGTTCGCAACGGCGCGTGCTACAAATGTTTGAACTGTGGGGAGAGCCTCGGCTGTTCTTGATTCTCAGGAACCGAGTCGGAAACAGGCTGGAGGATTTCGATTCTCCGGCCTGTTTTGTTTTCGCGCGCTTGTTTCCTTGGGCGGACGCGATTATGTTTCGGTCATGAGCGAAAACACTTCCTTCACACGCGAAGATCCATGGCGCATTTTTCGCATCATGGCCGAGTTCGTGGACTCATTTGAGACGCTTTCAAAATCCGGTCCGGCCGTGACAATCTTCGGCTCCGCCCGGACGAAACCAAGCGACAAGTATTATCGCGCTGCGCACGACATCGCCAAAGGTCTCGCCAAACATAATCTGGCCGTCATTACCGGCGGCGGGCCGGGCATCATGGAGGCCGCCAACAAGGGCGCGATGCAGAACGGCGGCAAATCCATCGGCCTTAACATCGAACTGCCTCACGAGCAGGCCGGTAATCGCTATGCGAACGTTCCGATTCATTTTCACTATTTCTTTTCGCGCAAAGTCTGCTTTGTGAAATATAGCCTGGGTTTCATCTATATGCCCGGTGGTTTCGGCACGCTCGATGAATTATTTGAAGTTGCCACACTCGTGCAGACCCAGCGCATCCCGCAATTCCCGCTGATTCTGTTTGGGCGCGAATACTGGAAGGGCTTAATGCAATGGATGAAAACCGAGTTGGAGGACAAGCACGGCTATATCAGCCATGGCGACCTCGGCCTGCTGAAAGTCACCGACGACGTGAACGAAGTCATCGAAATCATCCGCGACTACGAACGTCGTGTCGGTTCGCCCGCCACGCCGCCGAAGGCGTTTGCTTAACCATGCCAGATTTTTACATGAAATTGACCAACGACAACTATGTCATTTTGATTGGCACAAAATTATTTACCGAACGCTATCACCGCGACAAAACCGGTTGGTTGAAAGTTTCTGCGCGTGGCCGAACGTTTCGGATGACCGCCGAACAGGTTCTGAATCACGTCCTGCCCGCTCTGGCTGGCGTCAAACCATGCCTGACCATCAAAGTCGAACACCAAGGTCAATGCGCCCGCTGATCCAGGAAATCCAGACCGCACATACGCCCGAGTCGCTCGTCGAAAATCTGCGCGGCGAAAATGGAATTATTTTGCTGCGGAGCAATTCCTTTGACTCGCCTCAAGCTCGCTATTCATTTGTCGCCGCAAATCCATTTCTCATATTCCGTTCCTTCGGCTCGCGCTGCGAAATCTCCAACTACCAACTTCCATCTCCCATTTCCCAAATTCAGTTTTGCAATCCATGGCATTTGCTCGACAGCCTGATGTCGCGCTTTGAACTGCTCGACGAAATTGATCTGCCGTTCCCGCTCGGAGGTGCGTTCGGCTACTGGGGTTACGACCTGAAAAATTTTACCGAGCCGAAGCTGCCGCGTCGCGCCGTCAACGATTTGGAATTGCCCGATTGCCACGTTGGTTTTTATGACTCCATCATCGTTTTCGACCATCGCCTCGGCAAAGTTTGCATCGTTTCAACCGGAATAAATGCCGACGGCTCGCGAAGCGAAAAACGCGCGCAAGGACAGCTGGAATTTTGGCGGGCGAAGTTGCAAATGCATACTCCTAATTGTCAGCCGGTGTCCGATTCACGATTCACGATTCACGATTCAACGATTGCCTCAAACTTTACCCGCGCCGATTTTCTCGCCGCCGTCGAGCGCGCGCAAAATTACATCCGAGCTGGCGACATTTACCAAGTCAACATTTCGCAACGGCTTACGGCACAAAGTATTTTTTCTGGCTGGGAATTCTTTGAAAAATTGTCCGCTGTTTCGCCCGCGCCGTTTTCCGCATTTCTCGATTGCGGCGAATTTCAAATCACATCCTCCTCGCCGGAACAATTTCTGCGCATGAGCGGTTCACACATTGTCACGCGCCCCATCAAAGGCACGCGTCCGCGCCATGCGGATCCGACGCGCGATGCGCAGCTCGCCTATGAGTTGCAAACGAGCGCCAAGGAACTTTCCGAACTGGTGATGATCACCGACTTGCTGCGAAATGATCTGGGCAAAGTCTGCGAATTCGGTTCGATCCAAGTACCGGAGTTGGCCAAGCTGGAAAAATTTGCGCAAGTGCAGCATCTGGTTTCCACGGTTGAAGGGCGGTTGAAAAAGGACGCGACGCATTTTGCCGCGTTCGCTTCGTGTTTTCCAGGAGGCAGCATTACCGGCGCGCCGAAATTCCGTGCGATGGAAATTATCGACGAACTGGAGCCGATGTCGCGCGGTCCATATTGCGGCGCGATTGGCTATCTTGGTTTCAATCGCGAAAGCCAGTTGAGCATCGCCATCCGCACGGCAATCTGCCGCGACAGCGTGGTGCATTTCAATGTTGGCGCGGGCATCGTGGCTGATTCCAATCCAGAGGCGGAATATGAGGAAACGTTGGCGAAGGCGCAGGGTTTATTTGCAACGCTGGGTTCGGAAGCTGGGGTTCAAGCTGCTGCTTGCCTGACCGAACAGGCCAGAACTTGAAGCTCGCAATTTTCTCCTCGCAGAACGGTCGCGCTTCGGGTAATTGAAGCGGCATTAGGAATTGATTCAATCATGGTTTTTCTCAACGGGAAATTTTTATCTGAAGCCGAAGCCGTCGTTCCCGTGAACGACCGCGGTTTCATGTATGGCGACGGTTTGTTCGAGACGGTGCGTGTCGTCAATGGCAAACCGTTCCGCTTCGCGCAGCATCTGGAGCGCATGACGCGGGGCGCCGATTTTCTGAAAATCAAGCCGCCGTTCGCGCCGAAGGAATTGGAAAAATTGGCCGCGCAGCTCATTGAACAAAATAAAATGCCCGACGCGATGCTGCGCGTGATGCTGACTCGCGGGCCGGGAGAACGCGGGTATGGTTTCAACGGCGAAAGCCAACCGACCGTCGTGATGACGTTGCACGCCGCGCCATCGCTGGAAATATCAGTTGAATGGAATCTGATCACGTCGTCGTTTCGGATTCCTTCGAGCGATGCTCTTTCTTCATTTAAAACCAACAGCAAATTGCTTCACGTCATGGCGCGCGCCGAGGCTGCGGAAAAAGGCGCGGACGAGGCGCTGCTCATCAACACGAATGGCGAGGTTGCTGAAACGACGAGTGGAAATCTATTTTGGATTTATCAGGACAAAATTTGCACCGTGCCAACGGGGCGCGGTGTTTTGCCAGGCATCACGCGCGCCATCGTGCTGGAGATTTGCCAGGTGATGGGTTTGCAGACGAACAAGCGCGTCATCAAACCGGAGGCATTGCGAAATTCTCGTGGTATTTTCGTGACGCAAAGCGCGCTGGGGATTGTTCCGATTTCTGCTTTTGACGGTGAGCCTGTAGAGCCATCGCCGCTTGTGGACCAGATCGCCCGTGCTTACCACGAAATGCTTATGAAGGGCTGAAGTTTCAAAATCATCGTCATCCTCATTCTCAAAATTTAAGGACGAGGGTGACGATGAAGGAAGAGAATGACTTGAAACCTTTAATTTGAAACACGAAACTCCATTCGTGCCGCGCCAGCCCAATTTCCAAACACTTCATGCCCGCCGCAAAAAACGCGGCGGTGGATTTGGCTGGCTTATTATTCCGATCCTGATTGCCGGAGCTGTTTGGTTTTTCTGGCGGCAAGAGCATCAGCAGAAAATCATCCGTGCGCCTGCGGCGGCAATTGTGCCGGTCAAACCGCAGCCGAAACCGATTGTAGTCGCTCGTCAATCGCCGTCGGATTTTCCGCGCCCCGTGCTTGACGTGCTGGAAGCGCAGATCGCGCTGGCGCGGCGCGGAATTTCATCGGGTTCAATTGACGCGGCGATCGGTTCGCAGACACGCGCGGCCATTTCAGTTTTTCAGCAAATTGAAAATTTGCCGCTGACCGGAAAGCTGGATTCTGACACGCGGGAAAAATTAACGCTCGATGCACCTGTATTGACAAGCTATGTCGTCACCACAAACGACCTTGCGCGATTGCAACCGCTTGGAAAAACGTGGCTGGAAAAATCGCAGCAGTCCGCCTTGGATTATGAAACGGAACTTGAACTGGTATCGGAGAAAAGTCATTCGCATCCGCTGTTGATTCAAAAGCTGAATCCAAATATTAGTTGGACAAATATTTCGGCCGGGACAATTCTTAAAATCCCCGATGTGAACTATCCAGAAGCAACTGACAAGGCGGCATTCGTCATCATTCATTTGTCAGACAGGTTTCTCGAGGCCTTCGACGGAAACACAAATCTGCTGGTGCATTTTCCGTGCACCATCGCGGCACGTTATGATAAACGTCCCGTTGGGGAATTGCATGTTGTAGTCGTTGCGCCTAATCCCAATTACACGTTTGACCCGGAACTTTTTCCGGAATCTGGCGAGACGCAAAAACTGGTTTTGCCGCCGGGTCCTAATAATCCAGTGGGCGTGGCGTGGATTGGTTTGGACAAGACTGGTTATGGCATCCACGGCACGCCCGCACCGGAACAAATTGGGCGCACGGAGTCGCACGGCTGTTTCCGGCTTGCGAACTGGGATGCGGAATATTTATTGAAGCTGGCGTGGATTGGAATGCCGGTGGAAGTCGAGCAGTGACGGATTAATGTTGCAGACAACCGTCTACAGAGCTAGTGTCATTTAATAACCTCCGGTAACGACAACTTATGGATATTCAGACGAAGGAAATGGCGGACCTTGAGTCCGAACACAGTTTGCTCCGCACATTGATTAACAATCTGCCCGACATTATTTTTGCAAAAGACCTTCAAAGCCGGTTTATTCTCACAAATACGGCTTGCGCCCATCAACTTGGAGCCGATTCGGTGGAGGAAGTATTGGGGAAAATGGATGTGGATTTTGTGTCGCCGGAACTTGCATCCCAATATATGGCCGATGAGCAGGCTTTAATGCGTTCGGGCCAGCCGGTGACAAAAGAGGAGCTTACTCAGAACAAGGAAACGGGCGAAATACGCCGCTCTCTAACCTCAAAAGTTCCATTGAAGGATCATACCGGCAAAGTCATTGGGCTGATAGGCATTGCGCGGGACATCACCAAGCTCAAGCGCACCGAGGAGTCCCTTGCCCGCGAACGCCAGCTTCTCCGCACGCTGATTGATAATCTGCCTGATTGCATTTACGCGAAGGACGCCGAGGCTCGTAAAATCATGGCCAATGCCGCTGATCTGAAAAATCTTGGCTGCAAATCCGAGGCCGAAGCCATCGGCAAAACAGATTTTGATCTTTTCCCAAAAGAAATCGCCGCCAAATTTTTCGCGGACGACCAATCTGTACTGAAGGATGGAAAACCGGTCATCAATCGCGAGGAGAAGGCCGTTTTGCAGGATGGCGAAACGCGCTGGCTGCTTACGTCAAAAATTCCATGGCGCGACGCCTCTGGCAAAATCAACGGACTTGTCGGCATCGGGCGCGACATCACGGAGAAAAAAAATCTCGAGGCGGAAGTCCTGCGCGCCCAGCGCATGGAAAGCCTCGGGCGCCTGGCAACGGGCATAGCGCATGACCTCAACAACACCCTCGCGCCGGTTTTGATTTCCGTGGAACTGCTGCGCCAGAAGCTTCAGGACGCGGACAGTTTGCATGTGCTGGCTGCAATCGAGGCCAGTGCCCGGCGGGCGGCCGACACCGTCAAACAAGTGTTGTCTTTCAGCCGCGAGGCGGAGGGCCGCCGGACATCCGTCAATCCCTGCCGTCTTGCCGAAGGCGTTGTTCTAATCATCAAACAGACTTTGCTCAAAAATATCCGCATTGAAACGCAAATTGCTGAAAACCTCTGGTCCATTCTCGGCAACCCCCTTCAATTGCACCAGGCACTGCTGAACCTCTGCACCAATGCCGGTGAAGCCATGCCGGAAGGAGGCCAGTTGACGCTAGCCGCGCACAATTTCACGGTGGACGCCCACTTTGCCGAATTGCACAACGGTGTCGGCGCTGGGCCGCATGTCCTGTTGGAAGTTTCAGATACAGGTGGTGGAATGGCACCGGAAGTGCGTGAAAGGATATTCGAGCCATTTTTCACCACCAAGGAACTGGGCAGGACAAACGTTGGCATGGGATTGTCCACCGCCCTTTCCATCGTCAAAGGCCACCACGGCTTCATCCTCGTAAAAAGCGAAATTGGCAAAGGCTCCACGTTTCAGATTTATCTGCCCGCACTACCGGACGGCGGCGAAAAGCACGCCAGTTAAACTCCATATCGCTAGTCGGCGGCCAATTCCAAAATTGCACTTAAATTATCATTGCCCGCGCGCGCGGTTTGCCGTAGCAATTGTCAAACTTAACGAAAGGTAAATTATGACAACTGGAATTATGCTTGCAGAACCGTCAACCGTGGCGCTGGTCGGTCTGGGTTTTATCATCGTAATCGTGGTGCTGGCGCTGTTCATCGGCCTTTTCGTGGTGGGCGTTTATAACAAGCTCGTCACGATGCGCAACCGCTACAAAAACGCCTACGCGCAGATTGACGTGCAACTCAAGCGCCGCTACGACCTGATTCCGAATCTTGTCGAGACAGCCAAGGGCTACATGGCGCACGAACGCGGCACGCTCGAAGCCGTCACCGCCGCTCGCAACATCGCCTACGAAGCTTCAAAAACGGCGGCGGCCAATCCCGGCGATTCGAGCGCGATAAAAAATCTCGCGTCGGCGGAAACCGGACTCGGCGGCACGTTGAGCCGTTTGATGATGGTGAGCGAGCAATATCCCGACCTGAAGGCGAACCAGAACATGATGCAGCTCACCGAGGAATTGACCTCGACGGAAAATAAAATTTCCTTCGCGCGGCAGGCTTACAACGATTCCGTGATGACCTACAACACCGACCGCGAAGTGTTTCCGAGCAATCTCATCGCCGGGATGTTCAACTTCAGCGCGGCGGAATTGTTCGTCGTGGACAAGCCGGAGCAGAAGGACGCGCCGAAAGTAAGCTTCTCATAAAGCTATGCCACGGCAATTGAAGCGAACTGCAAAGAAAGCTTTTGCTTGGCTGGTTGGATTTATATTTGTCATCTTCGGAATAGGATTGGTGACGGGTGTGGAAATCTACTGGGCGCGCGTGGTGATTCCAGAACGTGAAAGCCTTGGCACGGCGGTTTCGGTTTCTCCAGACAAACCTGAATCACAGAACAATGGCAAACTTATCCAGGTCGTCGGCTTATTGGGCGGGTCTGAAACGCTGACGGATTCCGAATTCAATGTCGCAGTTGACGCCTTGCGATTGCGCCGCCACGTGTGGATGTGGCAATGGGAGCAGGAAAATGTCCAAAGTAAATCATCGTATGGAGTGGAGGATTCTCACGGTAAAACGACGACCTTGTTAAATACGAAAACTTACAATTACATGGAGGTGTGGTCCGAAAAACTCATCAACTCGCAATCGTTTTACAATTCAGGCCACGACAATCCAACCGAAATGAAAATTCCCGCCCGTGCAGTTTCAGCGACAAAGGTATCTTTGGGCGCTTTTCTCCTTTCGCCGGAACTTGTGGAACAGATTGACAATTTTCAAACCGTGCCGATAAGCGATAAAAATCTTTCCAGCTTGGATTCATCTCTCCAAATGAAGACAAAACTCGACGGCGACGAAATTTATATTGGAACGGATCCAAAACAGCCCGCCATCGGCGATTTGAAAGTCAAATTTGAATATACGCCAGCAACAACGGTCTCAATCATCGCGCGGCAGGATGGCAATAATTTGTTGCCGTTTGCCGTCACAAAAACCGCCTCGGTCGCGCTACTCCAAGTTGGTTCTCATTCGATTCAGGACATGACTCATCAATTCAATTCGGACAATATGAAATGGCGGGCAGTCGCCTGGAGCATGGGATTGGTGGCGACTTTGGTTGGCGGCTTGATAATGTTAATTGTCAGAAAATCCAGTTGAAAGCTATGGATTTTTTTGCGCAACAGGAAAAGACCCGCAAAAAAACCAAGTGGCTGGTCCTTTACTTTATACTGGCAGTCGCGGCGATGATTGTCGCCGTTTACCTTGCGGCAATCCTGATTTTTTCCGGCGTTCAACTGCATCAGCATCGTTTCAACGAAGAACAGCCGCAGTTCGATTTGTGGAACGCGCAACTTTTTATCGGCGTCGCGCTCGGCACCATCGCCGTCATTTTAATTGGCAGCAGTTACAAAACCATGGCGCTCGCCGCCGGCGGCAGCGCAGTTTCGGAAATGATGGGCGCACGGCTCGTCAGTTCAAACACGGCTGATACGGACGAACGCAAGCTGCTCAACGTCGTCGAGGAAATGTCCATTGCCTCCGGCGTGCCCGTGCCGCAGGTCTATGTCATGGACGACGAGGACGGCATCAACGCCTTCGCCGCCGGCCACAAACCCGGCGACGCGACCGTCACCGTCACGCGCGGCTGCATGAAACTTTTGTCGCGCGACGAATTGCAAGGCGTCATCGGCCACGA
>PKZR01000234.1:9388-17765 GCA_003133815.1 Limisphaerales bacterium
CAGCGCGAATTTCTCGCCGACGCCTCGTCCGTGCAGTTTACGAGAAATCCAGGTGGCATCACTGGCGCGCTGAAAAAAATCGGCGGACTCGGCGAAAACGGCTCGCGCCTCAGCCACGCGCATTCGGAAGAATTGTCACACATGTTTTTCGGAAACGGTGTCAGCGAACCGTTCATCGGCCTGCTTGAAACACATCCGCCGCTGCCGGATCGCATCCGCGTCTTCGATCCGAATTTCGACGGGAAATTTCCCTATGTCCGCTACGACGGCCTCGACCAAGCGCCCGCAGAAAATTCCCGGCCAAGCCGTGCGCCGATGCCGAATCTTTTTGGCACGGTCGTTGGCGGTGCAATTCTCGCGTCGGACGACGATGAAGGCCCGCCGGTCATAAAAACGCGCCACGTTTTGCCAAACGTCGGCAATCCGACGCCGCTGCATCTGGAATACGCCGAGAAGCTGCGCGATTCGCTGCCGGATAATGTGAAGGCTGCCGCGCGCGAACCGCTCGATTCCGCCGCGCTAATTTTCGCGCTGCTTTTGAGCGCGGACGAAAAAGATCGCGCCGCGCAAATCACGGAAATCTCAAAACGTTTCTCGACGGAAGTTTCCGACAAGGCCGTCGCGCTGTTTCCCGACGTTTCCGCCATCGCGACCCACGCGCATCTGCCCGTCATCAATATAGCGCTGGGCGCGTTGAAACAATTAAGCGCGGGGGATTACCAGAAATTTTCGCAAACGATGCAATGGCTCATTGAAAGCGACGGCAAGATTGAATTGTTTGAATTCGTCCTGCAAAAAATTGTGCTGCGGAATCTGGATTCGCAATTCAACGGCCCCAAAAAAACCGTGGTCCAATTTTATACGATCAAGCCGCTGGTGACGGATTGCGCCGTGGTTCTTTCCGCGCTTGCAAACGTGGGCAGCGACGATGGCGCTGAAATCGAAAAGGCTTTCGAAACCGGCGCTCCGTATCTGCGCGCGCCAGACGGCATGGATTTGAATTTGCTGCCGAAGGAAAATTGCGGAGTGAGCGAAATTGATGCTGCGCTCAGCCGGCTCGCGCAAGCCGTTCCGATCATCAAGAAAAACTTGATTGAAGCCTGCATCCACGTTGTCGGCGCGGATGGCGTGATTGTGGAAAGCGAGGCCGAACTGCTTCGCGCCATTTCCGATACTCTTGATTGCCCGATGCCGCCATTTGTGGCAGCATCTTAGAAACAATCATGCAATTCACACGCAGGCATTTTATCAAGACGACCGGCGCGGCGGGACTGACTCTGGCTGCTGCCCCGGCCTTTTCAATCGGAGCGCCGTCGTCTGGCATTGACCGCCGCGCGCTCGTGCAACGGCACAATCCCGACATCGCCAAGCTCGACCCGTTTTCCGCCCTTTCGGTTGGCAACGGCGAGTTCGCGTTTACGGCGGACGTGACCGGTTTGCAAACATTCAGCGCCGAATGCGAAAAAGATTTTCCGCTCTGCACCATGTCGCATTGGGGATGGCATTCTTTTCCCGCGCCCGACGGAATTCGCCGCGAAGATTATCGCTTCAAGGATTTCGACGTCTATGGCCGCAAAGTCGGCTATGCGACAAGTTCGACCGGACAGGAAGCGTTGTTCAACTGGATGCGCGAAAATCCGCACGGGCTGCACCTGGGCCGCGTTGCGTTTGAATTCAAAAAGTCCGACGGTTCGGCGGCAACGCCGGACGACTTGAAAAATTGCCGGCAGATTTTGGATTTGTGGAGCGGTTTGATTGACAGCCGTTTTGAATTTGAAGGACAGATTGTTCAAGTCCAAACCTGCTGCCATCCCGAATTGGATGCGATTGCCTTGCGCGTCGAATCGCCGCTGCTGGCGGATGGCCGGGTCAAGATCCTGATCGCCTTTCCCTACGGCTCGCCGGAAATGGCCACGGCGGACTGGACAAAGCCGGACCGGCACACGACGAAATTAAATCGTTCCGGCGAAAACCGCGCGGACTTCGGGCGGAAATTGGACGACGATGCTTATTTTGCCGCCCTGGAATGGTCGCGCGGCGCGGTGCTCGATCAAAAATCGGCGCATGAGTTTTTGCTGGCCGCCAATTCCGGCAGCCTGGAATTGGTCTGCGCATTTTCGCCGAAATCGTTGCCGGAAAAACTGCCGGGCTTTGGCGTCACGCAATCCGCGAGCGCCGCGCATTGGGAGAATTTCTGGAACAATGGCGGCGCGATTGACTTGAGCGCAAGCACCGATCCCCGCGCCCAGGAAGTGGAGCGGCGCATCGTCCTCTCGCTTTACAATACCGCGATTCATTGCGCCGGTTCGCTGCCGTCGCAGGAAACCGGGCTGCTGTTCAATTCATGGTATGGAAAATTCCACCTCGAAATGCACTGGTGGCACAGCGCCCACTTCGTGGCGTGGAACCGCTTTCCCTTGTTTGAAAACAGCCTCGGGCTTTACGAGCGCATCCTGCCGCTCGCCCGCGCCACCGCCGCACGTCAGGGCTACAGCGGCGCGCGCTGGCCGAAAATGATCGGGCCGGACGGACTTGATTCGCCGTCGCCCGTCGCGCCGCTCCTGGTCTGGCAGCAGCCGCATCCGATTTATTACGCGGAACTTTGCTACCGGCAGCAGCCGGATAAAAAAACATTGGAACGCTGGCAGGAAATTGTTTTTGAAGGGGCGGAGTTCATGGCGTCCTACGCGCACTTCGTCGAAGACCGGAAACAATTCGTCCTCGGCCCGCCGATGAAGACCGTTTCCGAAAACGCCGACACTTTGACGACCATCAATCCGACGTTCGAGCTGGCCTACTGGCGTTTCGGATTGCGGGTTGCGCAAACCTGGCGCGAACGGCTTGGCCTCGCGCGCGATCCGAAATGGGATTTGGTCTTGAAAAACCTTTCGCCGCTGCCGGTGCAGGACGGGCTTTATCTGATGCAGGAAAACATGCCGGACACCTACACGAAATGGAACTGGGAGCATCCCGCGCTGCTCGGCGCGTTCGGGGTGCAGCCCGGCGACGGCGCGGACGCGGAAACAATGCGGCGAACCGTCCGGCGCGTGATGGAAGTCTGGCAATGGGACCGTGCGTGGGGCTGGGATTTTCCGATGGCCGCGCTGGCCGCCGCGCGCTCGGGCGAACCCGGCCTGGCCGTGGATGCGCTGCTGATCAGCTCGGTTAAAAACCGCCGCCATCCGAACGGCCACATTTATCAGCGCGAAAATCTTCCGGCCTACCTGCCGGCCAACGGCGGACTGCTGGCGGCGACGGCGATGATGGCCGCCGGCTGGACCAACGGCCCCTCCACGGATGCGCCCGGTTTTCCAACCGACGGCAAATGGTCGGTGCGGCACGAAGGTTTGAAACAGTGGATGTGAGCAAAGTCAGATCAAACCTCGGCGGACTGTTTTTATTTGCCGCCATCCTCAGTCTCGCCGTATCGGCAAACTGCGCCGGGACGGATTCCGCATCGTTGCCGTCTGATGATTCCACAAACGAATGGAAACTGGTCTGGCATGATGAGTTCGACACAAATGGCCCACCGAATCCGGCGAACTGGAATTACGAAAACGGCTTCGTCCGCAACAATGAACTGCAATGGTATCAGCCGGAAAACGCCTTTTGCACGAATGGCCTCCTCGTCATCGAGGCAAGGCGGGAGCACAAGCCGAATCCCAGTTACGTCACCAACGTCGTGAATTGGAGGACGGGTCGCGAATGGATTGATTACACGTCCGCCAGCATCACCTCACGCCGGCTGCAAGAATTCACCTATGGCAAGTTCGAGATGCGCGCGCGCATCGACACGCGGCTCGGAAGCTGGCCGGCGTTCTGGACGCTTGGCGCGACACCGGGCATCGGCTGGCCCGCATGCGGCGAGGTGGACATTATGGAGTTTTATACCAACGTCGTCCTGGCCAACGTCGCCTACAGTCTCGGTGGAAAAGCCGTCTGGTCATCCCCCAGAAAATCCATCGCCGAACTCGGCGGCGATGCGTGGGCGAAGGAGTTTCACATCTGGACGATGGATTGGGAGACAAACAAAATTGACCTGCTGCTCGACGGCAGGTTGATGAACCATTTCAATCTTGCCACCGCCGATGGGTCGGATCGCGGCAACCCGTTTCATGCGCCGGTTTATTTCATCTTGAACGAAGCCATCGGCGGCACGCGCGGCGGCGACCCCTCGCAAACACAGTTTCCCATCCGCTACGAGATTGACTGGGTGCGCGTGTATCAACACGGTCGTTAGAACCGGAAAGTCACGCAGCGGTTAAAGCCAAATATCCCGTCTTGTGGATTCCGGTCGGATAACGTAGTCTTTGACACCCCATGCAGTCTAACCGGCGTGTTTTTTCGATGCGCTAATGGAAGGCGACGTGGGGCTGTTACAAGCAAAAATTAAAAACAAAAAAACCATATGAACATTAGCAAATTCACAAAAATCCTGCTCGGCGCAGTCCTGCTGACCGGCTCACTCGTTCAAGCGCAGGCGGACGACAAAAAGGTGGATCCCACTGGAACCTACATTTGGACCATGCCGGGCCGCAACGGTGGCCCGGATAGAACAAACACGCTGGTGCTGAAGCTGGACGGCGACAAATTGACCGGTAGCGTGGCATCACCCGGACGTGGCGGCGCGGCTCCCACGCCCGTTGACATCACCGACGGCAAGGTCACCGGCTCGGATATTTCGTTCAACGTGGTGCGCACCTTCAACGACAACTCTATGACGAACAAGTATTCCGGCACGATCGCGGACGGTTCCATCAAGGGCAAGATTGAATCCGAACGGAATGGCCAGCCCATGTCCCGCGATTGGAACGCCACGCTCCAGAAATAGCCCGGCGACACCATTTCAATTCAACATATTGCGCGCAGCCGAAAGGTTGCGCGCTTTTGTTTTCACCGCGACCGGCTATTCTCCACACGAATGTTTAGAACGATTCGCACGGCGGAATACTTCGAGTTGGTGGGGCTGTTTTTCATCCAATGGATGGCGATGAGCATCTGGTTCGTGCCGCTGGGACCGATTTTGGATGCGCATGGACTGGGCGCGATTAAGCCCTTCGCCTTCGCCGCATCGGCGGTGGCCGCCTTCGTTTCGCCGCTGATTTTCGGCGCGATGGCCGACCGCCACGCCTCGCCCGTGAAGGTCCTGCGCGGGCTGACCGCCGCGACCGCCGCCGCGATGCTGCTGGCCACGTGTAGCATCCGGCAACACTGGCCGCCGGGCGTAGTGCTGGTGCTAATCCAGTTGCTCATGCTCTGCTCCGCGCCCACGGCGAGCATCTGCACAAGCATCGTTTTTGCGCGCCTGAAAAACTCCCAGCGCCAGTACGGCCCAATCCGCGCCACGGGAACCTTCGGCTGGATGTGCGGCTGCTGGCTGGTGAGCGCGCTGAATGCGGACACCTCCGTGCTGGCGGGCTATGCTGGCGCAACCATTTGGCTCGCACTCGCGGCGTTCACATTTTTTCTGCCAGACGTGCCGCCGCCGAAATTTGCCGGGCGACCCACATGGCGGCAGCGCTTCGGGTGGGACGCCCTCGTGCTGCTGAAAAATCCTGATCACCGCGTCGTGTTCATCACCGCCGCGCTGTTCAGCATCCCGCTCGCGGCATTTTTTCCCATCACGCCGCTGCACCTGCAACAGCTCGGGTTCCAGCACACCTCCGCGTGGATGTCGCTGGGGCAGGTCAGCGAAATCATCGCCATGTTCACACTGGCCGGACTGTTCGCGCGGATGCGGTTGAAATGGATTTTTGCCGCCGGGCTGGGGTTTGGACTCCTGCGCTTCAGCCTGTGCGCTATGAACAGCAAGATGTGGCTGTTGCTCGGTGTGGGTCTGCACGGATTTTCCTACGCGTTTTATTTCATCACCGCTCAGATTTATCTGGACGAACGCGTGGACCCGGCGTGGCGCACGCGGGCGCAGGCGCTGTTTTCCCTGATGACGAATGGCGTGGGCAACCTCATTGGCTACCTTGGCACGGGCTGGTGGTTTGCGGTGTGCGCGAAATCCGGCGGGACGCAATGGCCACTGTTCTGGGGCGGGCTGGTGGCGGTGGTGGCAGTGGTGATGGTTTATTTTCTGGCTGCGTATCGGGGGAAAAGTTCACAATCGGCAACCAGAACAAATATTTATTGATGAGCAAATCGAAATCTCAATGGGACTTCGGCGAGCTGTTCACGCCGGAACAGACGCGCAAGGTCTTGTCCGTGTCGGAGCTGACACAGCAGGTTCGCGGATTGCTGGAGAAACAGGTCGGGTCAATCTGGGTCAGCGGCGAGGTTACGAACCTGCGGGCACAGTCTTCCGGCCACATGTATTTCACGCTCAAGGACACGGCGTCGCAGTTGAGCTGCGTACTTTTCAGCCGCGAGAAGGTGCAGCATCGCGAACTGCTCGCGGACGGGCAGAAGGTGTTGCTGCAAGGCGAGGTGACGGTATATGAGGCGCGCGGGCAATATCAATTGATTGTGCGCGCGGTGGAGTTGCAGGGCGTCGGCGCGCTGCAAATTCAATTTGAGAAATTAAAACAAAAGCTCGCGGCGGAGGGATTGTTCGCTCCGGAACGGAAACGTCCGCTGCCGGAATATCCGCAGCGCATCGGCCTCGTGACATCGCCGACGGGTGCGGCGATCCGCGACGTGCTCCATGTGGTGCAGCGCAGAAATCCGGGTCTGGAAATCATCCTTGCGCCGTGCCGCGTGCAAGGGCAGGGGGCGGCGGAGGAAATTGCGGCGGGGATTCGGCTACTGAATAAATTTTCTGTAGCGGCGGTCTATGACCGCCGATTATCTGACGACGATTTACGGCGGTCGCAGACCGCCGTTACAAATAAATTGGATTTAATTCTGATCACCCGCGGTGGCGGTTCGCTGGAGGATTTGTGGGCGTTCAACGAGGAAGCCGTGGCGCGCGCGATTTTTGAATCTGCCATACCCGTCGTGTCGGCTGTCGGGCATGAGATAGATTTCACAATAGCGGATTTTGTGGCGGACGTGCGCGCGGCCACGCCCAGCGCGGCGGCGGAAATTATCACGGAAGGAATGTTTGCGAGCCGCGAATTCGTGGTGGATGCGCCGCTGCGCCTGCGCCAGATCGCCCGGCGGCAACTGGCGCGCGCATCAGAAAATTTTGATTCGCTTACCGGAAGATTATCCCGGCTGCATCCACGCCGACGGCTGGACGAATCATTTCAGCGGCTCGACGATTTGCAGTCGGGCCTGCTGCGCGGCTTGAAGTCCGGCGTGCGCGGCCGCGCGGTGTCGCTGGAGAACCTGTCGGGAAGATTTCTGCGCGTCCGCCCGGCGCAGTTGTTGAAGCGGCGGCGGGAAACGTTGCGGCAACTGGAGCATCAATTGAACCTGCTCGGCCCGGAACAGGTCTTGTCGCGCGGCTACTCTATCACCACGGATGCGGCGAGCGGGGAAGTGCTGCGCGACGCGGCGCAGGTGAAAGCCGGGCAGAAATTAAAGACGCGCTTGAAACAGGGCGAAGTCATCAGCCGGGCGGAGAAGTGATCGGTATCCCTGTTGCGCTTGTGAAACTTTTCACTTGCTCCTGATCACCAAGATTGCTTATACTTCACGGCAAGCAAACGCCAGTGGGTATGAGCCCGGAACGTCCATCAGGGTCGTTGTTAAACCACGAGAGCAAACTTCATCAGCTTCCCGCGACAGACGAACTATACTCCGGCAGAGCCACGTTGGACGGCAGCCCATTTGCATTCCGTGACGGCGGAGCGGATTCCTGCCGCAGCGGAGTGACAATCCGGGACAGCGGAGTGCGTTCTCAATTCAGCGGAGTGACCTTCCGTTCCAGCAGAGTGGCTTTGCAAAACGGCGGAGCAGCCTCCCGTTTCAGCGGCGTGACGTTCCGAAACAGCGGAGCAGCCTTGCGTTTCAGCGGAGCAAGCTTCCGTTTCATGGGAGTGGACATCCAATTCAGCGGAGTCGCGTCCCGTTTCAGCGGAGTGAACCTGCAAAACAGCGGAGTTTCCAAAAAATCCAGCGGATTTGCCCATTTCCCCGTCTTAACCACGGATTACCACGGATGGACACAGATCCGCGATAAGGCGCGTCAAACCGAGAGTGTGGGCTGCGGCGACATGTCGCCGCTTTCCGAGCGCGGACACGTCCGCGCACTCCAAATTTTTCGCGCTACCCCCCCAGCTTCCAGCTTCTATCTCCTAACTTCCAACTTTAAATTTATGAAAACAAAAAAAGCAGCACAAACAGCAACATCAACGACAACCGGAACCACCGGCCCCGCGCCGGCCCCGGCTGCCAAAACAGTCACACATCGCGGCTTGCTCGACAAACATCAGCTCGCCGAAATCAGCTATAGCAACACCATCTATGGCATCGCCAGCGACCCTGC
>PKZR01000299.1 GCA_003133815.1 Limisphaerales bacterium
GCGGGCGGGCTGATTGCATTTTACCAGATCGGCTACGGCCTCGCGGCGTTCTGCGTCGGCCCGTTGCAGGCGGCGGGGTTGGCCTTGAAATCTATTTTCGCCGGAACCGCAGTTGTCGCGCTGGCGATGTCTGTGCTATCCTTCGTCGTCACGCGTAAGGCGGGCGTGGCAAAATCAACTTTGCGGTAAACCTCAACCTCATGAACCCAGGAGAAATATATGAGTCTTAAAGGCAAGGTCGCCATCGTCACCGGCGGCAATAGCGGCATCGGCATGGCCATCGTTTTGGAGCTGGCCAAGCAGGGGGCGAACATCGTCATCGATTACGTCGCGCATCCCGAGGCCACGGAAGCGCTCGAAAAGCAGGTGCGTGATTTGGGTGATTGCGCGATCGGCGTGAAGGCGGATGTCAGTCAAGTGGGCGAACTGCAAAATTTAATTGCCACCGCCGTCAAGGAATTCGGCCGCGTAGACATCATGGTTAACAACGCCGGCGTCGAGACGCGCACGTCCGTCCTCGAAACCACCGAGGCGCAATACGAAAAAGTGCTGGCCATCAATCTCAAGAGCGCGTTCTTCGGCACGCAGTTCGCCGCGCAGCAGATGATCAAGCAGGGCGGGGGCGGGCGCATCATCAACATCACGTCGGTGCACGAAGACTGGCCGATGCCGGGCAATACGGCCTACTGTCTTTCGAAAGGCGGGATGCGGATGCTGACGCGCACGGCGGGCGTGGAACTCGCGCCGCACAACATCCTGGTCGTCGGCGTCGGCCCCGGCGCCGTCGCTACGCCGATCAATCTCGGCACCATGCAGGATCCGGCATTGCTGCAAAAATTAAACAACGCAATTCCGCTGGGCCGCATGGCGCGGCCGGAAGAAATTGCGAGCCTGGTGGCCTTCCTCGCCGGCGATGGCGCGAGCTACATGACCGCGACCACCATCTTCGCCGACGGCGGCATCATGCAGAGCAGTCCGGGACTCTAGTGGATTAATCTTTTATTAAGTCAAAACAAAATCAAAAGGCGTAATTAGCGGAGCCGTACAGATTTTATTTACGGTGGGAGGTTCTCAAAACAATTTATCTCCGGACAAGAACCGGCAGATCTCATACGCGGCCAGCAATATAATGACCGCCACCAGCGTGGCCAACCAGAACGGCACGCGGATCACATGATCGATTTCCTTTTCCGGTTTACTTGTGTTCATGTTTTAACATCAGGGTTAACAATGCCAGGACGACGGTTGCCCAAAGCCATCCTGACGAATAAATGCTGTTCCGCTTCGGCATGGGCGAACCGCAACTGGGACAATAAATATCTTTGCCGGACCACTGAGTGCTGCAAGCGCTGCATTCCATATGGTTTATTGTTTGCCCTGAATATTTAAATGCTTGTCCGCATGCAGTTCTTCAACGGCTTTCAGAATGGATTTTGTGCTGCCCGAGTTGGGAACGAAGGCATCCACCTCAAGTTCCTTGTAGGCTGCCTGTTCTTTGCGGCGTAATTTTTTAGACCGCACCAAAATTTTTCCAGTAAAAATCGTTCTTGCGCGCACCCTGCGAACGAATTCCGTGCCATTCATTTCAGGCAGCCGGTGCTTGGTGATGAGGATGTCAATTGATTGAGGGCACGAAATCAGGGTTTGGAGTGCGTCATGGCCACGGACTGCGCTTTCACAATCCCAGCCCTGCTTGACCAGGACAGAACAGATTTTATTGCGAACACACTCATTTTCCTCAACGCAAAGAATTCGGCGGCCATTTATTGTCCGGCACAAATCCGGGTAAAAGTCCGTCGGCAGATCGAAGTTGTCAGCGTTTGTGCTGCTGGTGTTCATCGGATTTTCTTGCGGCAAGCTACTGCGCACATGAGCGGCGAGCAATATGCCCTTTAGGGAAGCGGAGTGACTCCGACGATGAAGTTGGAATTGAATTCTGTGTCTGCAAAGGAAAACCCACTAATCTTCTGCTTCTAACGTTTCTCAAACCAAAATTGTCAAACCGGCCCGTTCAACCAACCACGATTTCGTTTTCACAAAAAACATGTCGAAATTTTTGGCCGGCAATCTGCCCATTGGGGAAGCAGGGAAAGATGCTGCAAGGAGAAGTAAAAAAACGACTGCGCCAGCGGGATTTTAGTTTGGCATCCGGAAATTACTCCGGCTTTTCGCACTTGAACAACCCGGCTTCCACCACCAACCGGGTCAGTTCCGCCACCGATTGCACCTGCAATGTCCTTGTCAAGTTTGTACGGTGCAGCTTCACGGTGCGCTCGTTGATTCCCAGATCGTCGGCGATCTCCTTGTTCATCTTGCCGAGGACGACGTGTTCCAGCACTTCCAGTTCGCGCGCCGTCAGCGCGGCAAACCGCCCGCGCAATTCCTGCAGATGCTGGCGCGACTTGCGTTCTTGCACGCCGCGCTCCAATGCGCGCCGGACCGCGTCCAGCAGCTTGTCCTTCGGGGCTAGCTTCGTCAAAAAATCTTCCGCACCGCGCCGCATCGCCTGCACCGTCGAAGGGATGTCGCCCTGTCCGGACATGAAAACCATCGGCAAGGGACTGGCCGATTTTGCCAGAGCTGCCTGCAATTCCAGACCGTTTAATCCGGGCATGTGCAGATCCGCCAGCACGCAACCGGCCATCCCGGGCGCAAGCTGGTCGAGAAATTTTTGTGCCGAGTCAAAAGCCTGGACGGAATAACCAGCAGCGCGCAGCAGACGCGCAATAGATGTCAAAAAAGAGGCGTCGTCATCAACGATGTATACCGTATTGGATTCGAGATTCATAAATCATTTGTCATCCACGGGCAGCGTGAAAAAGAAAACCGCCCCGCGCGTTTCATTGTTCCCACCCCATATTTTTCCGCCATGCGCCTCGATGATGGTCTGCGAAATGGCAAGCCCCATTCCCATGCCGTTCGGCTTGGTCGTGAAGAATGGTTCAAAGAGCCGTTCGATCTTGTCCGGCGCAATTCCGGCCCCGGTATCGCTCACGGACACTTCAACGGTTTTTCCACCCGTCGTTTTGGCGCTCACGGTCAGCAACCTCTGTGATGCCGCCACCCCGGCCATCGAGTCCATCCCGTTCAAAATCAGGTTCAACAGCACCTGCTGCAGGTGCACGCGGTCGCCTCGCACGGCCGGCAATTTTTCGCGCAGTTGCAAGGCCAGGAAAACCCGCCACGCGCGCGCATCCGGCTGCGCCATCGAGATGGCTTCCTCCAGCAGCTCGGCGATGTCCAGGGATTTTAATTCAAGGCTGCGCCGTTTCAACAAGGAACGCATCCGGCTGATCACGTGTCCGGCGCGGCGGTCGTCCTTGCGGATGTCCGCGAGGATGGCGCGGATTTCCTCCAGGTCCGGATTTTCCTTTTGAAGAAAAATTTCCGCCGCCTCCGCATTTCGCAAAATGGCCCCCAGCGGCTGGTTCAATTCGTGGGCGAGTGTGGACGTCAACTGTCCCATGGTTGACACGCGGGTGACATGAGCCAGTTCCGTCCGCTGGTTCATGATTTCCGCCTCTGCGCGCAGGCGTTCTCTTCGCTGCACCAGCAGGCCTGTGATTGTCGCGGCCTGCGCCAGGAAAACAGCCAGCAGAATCAAAATCAAATCCCGGTGTTCATCCCACAACGTTTCCGGCCGGAAACGGATTACCGTGCCGGCAGGCACGCGGCTTTCCTTGATGCCCAGGCGTTTAATCGCGCGCCAGTCCACCATCGGTGTTCCTTTCGTCGCCACATCAATGGGTATGTTTTCCGGGTCGGCCCCGGCGAGCACGCGCAGCGCCAGTTGCCCCGCCCGTGCTCCGAGGTCTTCCGGATCCACCACCGACCCGCCCAGCGCCCCGGTGCCGAGCGACCAGCCGCCGAGCACATACACCGGCACGCTGGCTTGCGGTGCGAGCATTTGTGCTACCTGCGGCGTGTAATATGTCTGCCCGGTCACATCGCGCAGAATAGAGCCCAACAAAATCACCGTGCCTTCCGGCAACGAACGCACGAGACCCGGCAATTCCGCCACCGGGCGGTTGGTCCAGAATTCAAATTGCACCCCCTCCAGCGATTGCGATGCTTCTTCTATCCGTCCCAGCGTCGCACGGTCCGTTGGCGTTGACCCACCGATCACCACCACGCGGCGCGTGTCTGGTTGCAGTCGTTTGATCAAGCCCAGTGTGCCGCGGATGTCAAAGCGCTGGACAATTCCCGTGACTCCAAGCTTGCTGATCTCCAGCGGCGCGTCCATCTCATTGATCGCGACGAACACCACCGGCACCACCGGAAACAGCGCATCCGGCAGCTCTCCTGCGAGCGTGTAATCCTGCGACGGAAACGCCAGAACCAGATCAAGGTCGTTTGCCGTGTATTTTTTTCCGATATAATTTTGGAACACGCGAAAATGTTCCTTGCCTGAAAAATGGCTGGCATCGAGATATTCGCTGGAAAAAACAACCGGGTCTGTGCTGTCCTTCAGCATCTCCGCCTTCACGGCCTGTTCCAACATGATGTTCCCCGGCACATCCTTGGCCTCGCTGAACAACATCAACACACGCTTGGGTTGGGAATTCGCCAGATTCGTCACGTTCACCGCCAGACACCGCACGTTTCCAAATATGGCCGCGACAAAAACCACAAGAAACACCACCCCGGACAGCCCGGTGGACTTTCTCAAAGAATGTCGCGTGGTATTCAAGTCCGGTCAGCCTACCTTTATGAATATTTGTTTCAAGCAAATCCGAATTCCCGCAAACGGCCGCCGTTCGGAATTTTTTTGAGAAGAAATCACTGGCTGTCTGGAGTTTGATCAATCTTCCGGCCAAATATCAAAAACCACCGGAACTATGTGTTCTCTGGAGGGAGTTTGGTGTCGGTCTTTAGCAGCCATTTCAGGGCATCCGGCTCCGATAAAAAGTTCTCTGCATCAAGTCCCCGGTTCTTGGCCACCAGGATGCTGAATTTGCCGGAACGAACCCACATCCGGCTGGCCACATGCGCAATCTTTACCTTTCCCGGCGCATCGGACGCAATATGGCCGGCAAACTGATAACGCTCAAGAAATCGGGGCGGGCGGAGTCCGGTCAAGCCGGTCTAATTAATCAGCAGCTTTTTGATTTTTTGCTTGCAGCATCTGAGCACCTCCAGCCTCATCAGTTCAGCCACATCCTCAAACGTGCCTTGTCCCTTGGGACAAAACTCCGCGTGTTCCTTCACAGCCATGAGAATAGGTCAAAATCGGCCTCTCCGTGAAAAACACCCTGTTTGTGTTGTAAGTCGTTGTTTTTCAGCATCATTCAGCCTTCTTTAGCCTCTTTCAACCTATTCTCATGGCTGTGGAACGTGATGCGGCCTTCTTTCACCGCCGCGACTACGCCGATAAGNNCCCGGCGAGGTCAGCACGATTCCCGCCGCCGACTTGGCGACATCGGTTGCGGTCGAAACCGCGATGCCCATTTGCGCCTGCCGCAGCGCAGGCGCATCGTTGGCCCCGTCGCCGCACATGCCGACGATGTTGCCGGCTTTCTGAAACGACTTTACGAGTTTGAATTTATCTTCCGGCAGCACGCCAGCAAACACGGCGAAACTTTCCGGGCGAACGTCGGCTGGGATTGGCCCGGGTGGACACACCGCGCCATCAAGTCCGACGGCATGAGCGATAATTGCCGCTGTCGCGGGTACATCGCCAGTTACCATGACCATGCGGACGCCAAGGGTTTTCAATTGCGTGACCAATTTTGCCGAGTCTTCGCGGGCCGGATCGCTGAGCGCGATCAATCCCATGAGTTGCATTGCCGCCGGCGGTCCTGCGGCGACGGCCAACACACGAAAACCTTTTCCTTCCAGTTCCGTCGCCGCCTCCGCCGCCGTCGGTGACGGGTGACGGTGCCGGAATCGCGACAACGACGCTGAAGGCGCCTTTGACGATGCGCAGGGTTCCTAGCTTTGAATCCGTCGCCGTCGCCTCGGACATTTTCGTCGCCGGATCAAACGG
>PKZR01000105.1 GCA_003133815.1 Limisphaerales bacterium
TGCACACCATGATGAAGGCCGAAAGCCGCACCACCACCATCATGCCGGTGTGCCCGATCCGTTTGCCACCGCGCTGGGCATAGCGATAGGCCAGCAAAATGGCCAGCGCGATGATGCCGGCACCAATGCCGGAGGCGAGCACCTGAATCATCGCATGCTTGAAAGTATGCGCGTGATTCGCCCCGACGGTGATGGCCACCGAAATCACCCCGGCATCAATCGTCAGCGGCATGGTCAACGGTGCGAACGCCCGTCCCAGCGCGATGGCGTTGGCATGCACTGCGTCGAGTGCCACGTCAGCAGGTTTGGGGTTGTCGGTCAGCAGTTTCCAACCCAGGGCACAGACAACTGCCCCGCCCGCCACCTGCACCACGGGGATGGAAAGGCCGAACATCAGGAGAACGAACGAGCCGAGCAGCATTGCCCCAAGCAACAGAAAAAAAGAATAGATGGCGATGCGTTTCGCCAGATCGGCTCGGGTCAATTCATCGCAGCCCGGCGTCATGGCCAGAAAAATTGGCGCATCTCCCAGCGGATTCACCACGGGCAGCAACGCGCCGACCATTAACAGGATCGCTCCGGTGAGCTGGCTTAAGTCGGTCCAGAGCATCGTAGCATTCACGCGGCAGACTTTTCCAGATGCCCGCCGAATCCATAGCGCATGGCCGAAAGCAGCTTGTCCTGAAAATCGGCATCGCCGCGCGAACTGAAGCGCGCGTAAAGCGCCGTGGTCAATACCGGTGCGGGCACGCCCTCATCAATGGCCGCCTTGATGGTCCACCGACCTTCACCTGAATCAGAGACTCGTCCGGCAAATCCGGCGAGATCGGCATCTTTGGCCAAAGCATCCGCCGTCAAGTCCAGCAACCACGAGGCAATCACGCTCCCACGCCGCCAGACTTCCGTGATATCGGCGAGGTTTAGGTCGAATTGATAGTGTTCGGGATCGCGCAAGGGCGTGGTCTCGGCATCGCTTTCGCCGTGCTGCTTGCCGATATTCGCGCCGCGCAAGATGCCGAGACCCTCGGCATACGCGGCCATCATGCCGTATTCAATGCCGTTATGAACCATCTTCACAAAATGCCCCGCACCATTTGCGCCACAATAAAGATAGCCGTGCTCGGAGGTGCCTCCGAGCTTTTCGCGGCCCGGCGTGCGCGCGATGTCGCCGATGCCCGGAGCCAAAGTGGCGAAAATTGGATCGAGACGCTTAACAACCTTTGAATCGCCGCCAATCATCATGCAATAGCCGCGTTCAAAACCCCACACGCCGCCACTGGTGCCAACATCAACATAATGAATTTCTTTCGACGCGAGTTCCTTGGCGCGCCGGATGTCATCAATGTAATAAGAATTGCCGCCGTCAATGAGCGTGTCGCCGGCTTCGAGCAGCGGCACGAGGTCGGCAAGGGTTTGATCCACCACGGCCGCTGGCAACATCAGCCAGATGGCGCGAGGTTTATCGAGATGTTTGACCAAGTCAGCGAGTGAGGCAGCACCAACCGCATGGTCTTTTGAAACATCATTTACCGCTTCTGGGGAACGGTCAAAGACGACGCAACGATGTCCGTCTTTGAGGAGCCGACGCACCATGTTCGCACCCATACGACCCAAGCCAATCATGCCAAGCTGCGCCGAAGTTTTTTGATTCATGTCAGGAATAGAAGCTTTGACGCGATTTCAAAAAATGCCGCAAGTTATGCCGTCATCACCGCCGCCTCATTGCTGATGCGTTTGNNGGTCGGTATGCTTGAGGATTTCCCGCGCGTGGATTGTTTCCATATCCGAACCGTGGGCGATCAAAACATACTTGCCGCTTTTTACCGCTGTTTCGTATTGGATGATGCTGTTCTTGGGAATGCCCAAGCTGTAAAGCCCGGCA
This sequence comes from Limisphaerales bacterium, assembly GCA_003133815.1. Classification (GTDB taxonomy): domain Bacteria; phylum Verrucomicrobiota; class Verrucomicrobiia; order Limisphaerales; family UBA11358; genus UBA11358. The sequence goes on from PKZR01000105.1 coordinate 1,883, forward strand.
CCCAGCGCGCTCAAGCCGCCCACGATCACCGCGCCTTCCAGCGCGCCGACGATATAAGTCACAATGGGTCCCGCAAACAGCAGCGGGCCAACCCCGGGAACAAGAAAGAAGGCCGAGCCAAATAACAAGCCCCAGAAACCGCCCCAGAACGCGCCGAGCTTGCCCCAGTATTTCATGCGGTCGCCGGTGTTGTAATAGCCGATCACATGTTCATCGGTGTGATAATCGCGTCCGATGATGGAAAGTTTTTTCATGTCAAAGCCGGACTTGTTCAGTTCGTTGATGGCGGCTTCGGCTTCGGTATGTAATTTGTAAACCGCCACCACGCAATTGTTGTTGTTCATAATGTTGGTTCTTTCATTTTGCATTTATTGCAGTTGTCATCTTATGCCGTTGCTGGAATTGTGAAATGGGGTGATCACCCCATTGTTCACGGCGACGAAATGGAACAGTTTCTTCATGGCAAAATTATGAACACACCTGATCTATTTACTCCCGTTCGACTAGGCGCGATTGAAGCGCCAAACCGCTTCGTCATGGCACCGCTAACGCGGATGCGCGCGGGGACTTGCCGTGTGCCGACGCCCTTGATGGCGGAATATTATTCACAGCGTGCGGCGGCGGGCTTGATTGTTAACGAAGCCACGGCGATTTCCCAGCAAGCCACCGGCTGCCCCAACTCACCGGGCATTTACACTCCAGAACAGATTGCCGGCTGGCAGAAAGTCACCACGTCGGTGCATCAGGCGGGAGGGCGAATTTTTCTCCAACTCTGGCACATGGGCCGGATCTCGCATCCGAGTTTCCAGCCGGACGGCGGGTTGCCGGTCGCGCCCAGTGCCATCGCTCCGCGCACTGGCGAAGTGCTCACGGAACGCGGGATGCAGCGTTACGTTACGCCGCGTGCGTTGGCCAAAGAGGAGCTGCCGGGCATCGTGATGCAATATGCCGTCGCGGCGGACCACGCGAAAACAGCCGGCTTCGACGGCGTGGAAATCCACAACGCAAATGGCTACTTGCTCGACCAATTTCTGCGCGACGGCACGAACCGGCGCACGGATGAATATGGTGGTCCCGTGCGGAATCGCGCCCGGCTCACGTTGGAAGTGACAGATGCCGTCACTCAGGTGTGGGGTGCGGATCGCGTGGGTATTCGTTTCTCGCCAGGTGGAGTGTTTAACGACATGCACGATTCGAATCCGCTGGAGACGTTCAGCCATGTGCTGCATGAGTTGAATCGGTTCAAACTTGCTTACGCACATGTAATCGTATCCACGAAAGATGATTTGGAGCATGGCGCGGTGCCCGTGCCGTTGGCTGCGCTGCGCAAGGAATTTCACGGACCATTGATCGTCGCGAATGGCTTTACTTACGCGACGGCGACTCAAGTTTTGGAGGATGGCTTGGCCGATGCGGTCGCGTTTGGCCGTTTGTTCATCGCGAATCCTGATTTGCCCGAGCGCTTTCGCTTGAACGCGCCATTGAATCCGCTCGACGAAGAAAAATTATACGGAGGCGCGCGGAAGGGATATACGGACTATCCGGCGATGGGGCCGCAACTTGTCGAAAGATGATGAAGGATCAAAGCGAAGCCATATCGACAAAGCCTTTGAAACGTGTCGGCATCGCCGCCGACCACGGAGGTTTTGAATTGAAGGAGTTTCTGGCCGGAAAATTGCACGAAGCCGGTTATGAAGTCACCGATTTCGGCGACCGCCTGCTGAAGTCCGACGACGATTATCCCGATTTTATCATTCCCATGGCGCGCGCGGTGGCGGCGGGGTCGGTGGATCGCGGCATTGGCATCTGCGGCAGTGGCGTGGGCGCGTCCATCGCTGCGAACAAAGTCGCGGGCGTCCGGGCCGGCTTGATTGATGAAAACTTTTCCGCGCATCAAGGCGTGGAGGACGACGATTTGAACATGATCTGTTTTGGCGGTCTCGTGGTCGGTCACGCCCTCGCTTGGGAATTGACTCAGACGTTTCTCGCCGCGCGGTTTAAAGGCGCGGAACGCTTTCGTCGACGGCTGGAAAAAGTCGCGCATATCGAAAGTCCAACCCTAATTAAAAAACCATGAAGATAAGTCCGCTGGCCGGAAAACCGGCGCCACTCGGCATTCTCGTCAATGTGCCGAAACTCGTGACGGCGTATTACACCGGCGTGCCCGATCCCAAAGTGCCGGCGCAGCGCGTGGCTTTCGGCACTTCCGGCCATCGTGGTTCGTCGTTTAATCTGGCTTTTAACGAATGGCACATTCTCGCGANNCTCGCGATCACGCAGGCGATTTGCCTGTATCGTAAGTCGAAGAACATCGTCGGCCCACTGTTTCTCGGAATCGATACACATGCGCTTTCTGTTCCGGCCTGCGCCACTGCGCTGGAGGTGTTGGCGGCGAATGGCGTCGAAGTGATGCTCGCCGAGAGGGACGAATACACGCCGACGCCGGTCATTTCCCACGCGATTCTGACCTGCAATCGTGGTCGCACTACGGGACTGGCCGACGGGATTGTCATCACGCCCTCGCATAA
>PKZR01000171.1 GCA_003133815.1 Limisphaerales bacterium
GTTCATCTACCTGCGCTCGGCGGTGCTGAACGTGCCCATCTCGAAAAAGAACTGGCTGGGCTACCGTTACGCCGTGGAGCCGCACTGCGACCTCGCGGAGCAGTTCACCTTTTACAGCGTGAGCGGGCGCGACGGCGCGGCGCGGCGNNGCCGAATACTGCCTGCGCGACGTCCGCGCCACCGTGGAGCTTTACAAAATTTGGAAGGAAAGGCTGGCGGGGATAAAGTGAAATGAAAGCGCGCGACAAAGGATTTACTCTAATTGAATTGCTGGTGGTCATTGCCATCATCGCAATTCTTGCGGTATTGTTGCTGCCAGCGTTGACTCGCGCAAAAATGTCGGCACAGCGGACGGATTGCCTTAACAATTTGCAACAGATCAATGTCGGTGTTCATCTGTATGTTGGAGAGAATAACGATACGTTGCCAGCCGAGACGAATTTATGTGCTACCAGCTATGCTACCAATGATTTTGCAATCTATTTCAAACATCTTGTAAAGACCTACGTTGGCATAAATGGAGTTTCGTCTCCACAAGACAAGTTATTCGCCTGCCCAGCAGACACATTTTATTATAATGAGACTAATTCTGTTGGCTGGTTTTTCGTTGGCCAGAGTGTGTGTAAGCAGGTTGATTCAGATTATTCCAGTTATGGATTTAATGGTGGCAACGGATACCAAGCAACTTTGCCGGGCGTTTTTGGAATGAAGCTAGCCTCTATAATAATTCCAACCAAAACCTTTCTCATAACTGAGCTGCCGACATTTGCACCTTGGTCATGGCATCAACCGACAAAAATACCTTGGGGAGACGTTGGAATTAATAATGCCAAAAACATTCTTGGTTTTGCTGACGGTCATGTCAATTACGTCAAAATATATTGTGACGGAAATAGCGTTGCTTTCAATTATGATCCACCGGACGGATATGATTACAAATGGAGCGGAAATTAGCTCATTTACTTACTCATTTGCTTCGCCCTGAAAGAAGAAGCCGCGCCGTTTCGGAAAATCGCCCGGCCCAAAGCGCCAGAGGACCGGCGCACTCCACCGCTTTTGCCAGCGTTTGAAAATCGCCCGGCAGAAATCCCAGACCCGGAATTCGCAAGTGTTCAAAAAACAACATTTAGGGCGGCTTCTCGGGTCGAAAAGGCGTTTTTTGCATAAGTCGTTCAGCCGCAGCCTACACTGGACTCGCTTTTTCAAAAAGCGGGTCCAGAGTTGGAAAAAGCGGGTCAGCCTTTTGAAAAAGCCGGTCCGCTTTTTGTAAAGGCGAGTCCGCCTTCCACGACGGCGGGTCAGCTTTCCGCAAAAGCGGGTCCGCCTTTCCCAAAAGCAAGCCCGCCTTCGGCACCGGCGAACCCGCTTTTCCCAAAGGCGGGTCGGGAGTTGGCACCGGCGAGTCCGCTTTCGGTGACGGCGAGGTCGCCTTTGACGAAGGCGAGTCCGCTTTTTCAAAAAGCAGCGTCGCTTTCCCCAACGGCGGCTTCGCCTTCGGCCAAGGCGGGTCAAGCGGGGGCAACGGCAGTGCAAGAGTGGTTGCCGCCCATCCAGCCGGATGTCACACTGGCAGAAACTGGCCCATGCCCACACTTGTTTGTTTCGCTCTGAAAGAGGAAGCCGCGCCGTTTCGGAGCGGCTTGCGCCGGGGCCACCCTGTTTCCATTCTCATCACCGGCATCGGCCGCCAGAACGCCGAGAACTCCCTGCGCGAATTTCTGAATTCTCGTAGGAGTCGAGGTGACGAGACTCAAATTAAAAATATTTTAGAGACTCCTCACGTCGTCTCCTACGAACCGGATTTGGTTTTGACCTGCGGTTTCGCCGGCGGCCTGAATCCAGATTTGAAACTCGGCGACGTGATTTTTGAAATTCCCCAACCTTCAACTTTCAACCTTCAACTTTCAACTTGCGGCGCGAAGCCCGCGAAATTTTTCTGCGCCGACCGCATCGCCACGACCGTCGCCGAAAAGAAGAAATTGCGAGATGAAACCGGCGCGGATGCGGTGGAGATGGAATCGGCGGCGATTCAGGCCGTCTGCGCAGGGCAGGGGATTCCTTGTGCGACGGTGCGCGTGATCTCCGACACGGCGGGCGAGGATTTGCCGCTGGATTTCAACGCGCTGTCCAAGCCGGACAAGAACCTGGATTTCGGGAAATTGTTTCTGGCCATCGCCAGGTCGCCGGGGAAAATCGGCGCGTTGATGGAGTTGCAGAGGAAAACCAAGTTTGCGGCGCAGCAGCTTGCCGGAGTTCTCGCCAAAATCACTTTTCAGTGACGGGTGTTTGGACGGAAGCCGGGGGCACGGACTTTTCCTTGGCGTGTTCGCTGTAGCTGATGAACGCCGCGCCGAGCATGATGAGTCCGACGCCAACCCAGCGGATCCACGAAACGCTTTCGTTCAGAAAAACCATCGCGGCGAGCGTCGCGAACACGAAGCTCAAGGCGGTGAGCGGCCAGAGGAAGCTGATGTCGGTCTTGGACATCAAAATGAGCAGGCAGCCGAAAAATACCGCCTCAAAAAACACCCCGAGCAAAATTTGCGGGCTGGTGACGCCGGCTTTGAAGACGCGAAACATCTCGGCGGCGTTGTAGCCGTTGATTTCGCCGATGTGGATCATGCCTTTTTTGAGCAGGATGATGCCGGTGGATTCACAGGCGAGGCCGAACAGCAGGATTAAAAACAGTTTGAGCATTTACAAATCTTGGTAGCGGATCAGTTCGATGCCGAGTTTGTTCACCAGTTCCCGCACGCGCGGGCTGACGAGGGCGTCGAATTCGTGCTTAAATTCACCGAGCGAGGGATGCGAGTAAAGCTCGGAATCGCCGGGCGGCAGTTCGGGCAGCAGCTTCAAAATGTATTCCTCGTCCACCCGGGCGTTTTGTAGCAGGCCGAAAGTGATCTGGGCGTGGCGGATTTTTTTTTGTTCGAGCGGCCTGCGCGCGCGGCTGGAAAGCATTTCAAAAATGGCGGCGTGGGAAATGCGATAAAGCAAATGGCCGTGCGACGTCCGGCGGCTGCGCGAAAAGCAGTCGCGCGTCAAACGCAGATGGCTGATGCCGAGCGTGTCCGATTCTTCCATCAGGATTTTGAAAACGGCGGGATGCAGATGAAAATGCAAATGTCCGTTGACGTGGTCGAGTGGCAGGCCGGTGGCGCGGAATTTTTCAAACTGTGCGCGGATTTCGGCGCGCAATTGTTCGCGCAGGCCGGAATTGAAAAAATATTTCATCCCGGTGCTGACGGGCGAGTCGCTGAATTCGCCGCGGTTGTTGACGAGGCCGGGAATTTTTCCCGCCGGCAGCGCGGAATGTCCCATGAGCAAGGTGATGTGCAGGCCGACGCCGAGCTTGGGATTTTCCTTCGCGATTTTTACGGCTTCGTCGCAGGCTGGTTCGTTGACCATTAGGCTAGCGCTGGTCAAAATGCCGTCGCGATGCGCGCGGATGACGGCGTCGTTCACGTAATGTGAAAGGCCGAAGTCGTCCGCGTTGACGATGAGTCGGAGCTTTTCAGGGCTGGCCATAACTTGGCGAGGTTGAACCAATGCTGAAGCGCAGCCAGGAGGTGAAGATGAGCGCGAGCTTGTGCGGCCTGGATAATTTCAACGGTTGCGGGCCGAAGACATCAAAAC
>PKZR01000189.1 GCA_003133815.1 Limisphaerales bacterium
GCGCATGCCGCGCCCGCCGCCGCCGAAAGCCGCCTTGATGATCAGCGGGAAACCGATTTCCTTGGCTCGCTTCAACGCTTCATCCCGCTTTTCAACTGCCTCTTCCGTGCCCGGCAAGGTCGGCACGCCGACTTTTTGCGCCAGGGCGCGGGCGGCGGTCTTGTCGCCCATCATCCGGAGCAGGTTCTCATCCGGCCCCACAAAGGTGATGCCGGCCTCCACACAAGCCCTGGCGAACTCGGCATTTTCAGAGAGGAATCCATAGCCGGGGTGGATAAAATCCACGCCCTTTTCCTTAGCCAGCGCCACGATTCCGGGAATGTCCAAATACGCGCCGACCGGCCCCTTGCCCTCGCCGACGACGTAGGCCTCATCGGCCTTGAAACGGTGGATGGCAAGGCGGTCCTCCTGCGCATAGATGGCGACGGTGCGAAACCCGAGCTCAGTGGCGGCGCGGAAAATACGGATGGCAATCTCGCTGCGGTTGGCGACGAGCAGTTTTCGTTGACGTGACGGTACAGCGTTCGAGATCATATTTACAAACGCAAATGAAAGCGAAAAATCCGCCTCCAAGCAATCAGGGAAATAAAAAAAACTGTCAAAGAAAAACTGCCGGGGCCCAAACCTCAACTTCGATGTTGAATTTCAGTAGTTTTCTTCTGATGTTGGAAATTATTCTAACTCGGAAAACAGCGACCAAACGCAAGCAGCCACTTGGGATTTCCATTGAGTTTGATCCGGCGCGTTAGCAGCGCCCAAACGAGATTTTTTTCCCGCGCCAAAAACCCCAGCCAGGTAGCCGAATCGGCCGTGACTCGCAAATTCGGCCGGCCGTGCAAACCTTCCGTGACGGAAATGGTGCCTGCGTGGATGACAATCGTCGCCTGTGCCGATTGGCTGCCGGTGAACGTAAAATGATACGTTGCCTCCAGATCTCCCGCCGCGAGCCGCTGAAAGGAGACAGGCACTCCTTGCAGAAAAGATTTGATGTTCCGCGAACGCAACGAGTTGCGCACATGGCGCAGAACCTTGTGGGGAAAACGCTTCCGCGCGTGCGTCTCCGCATCCGAACCGGGAATCACGTACAGCGCCTCTTCCTTCGCCTGCAAAGGACGAACGAATTCATCCATAAACTCCTTTTTCGAGGAGCGATACGCGCCAATGACATCCTCGCCCGCCGGACACACCGCCATGCAATAGGCCGCCTTGTAATTCGGACCAAAGGCGAGGCTTTGCCAGGTCGAGACTGTTTCCGATTCTTTTACCCGACGTCGGTAATCTTTGCCGTTCCGGCTATCGGCGACGGTCTCCACCCAATTGGAAAACCCGCCCATGAACTCATGATAATTGTGCGTGTAACACGCGGAGAAGTTGAACGCGCCGTCCGCGCCAATCGCGCCGACGGGGCACGCCGCCACGCAAAGTTTGCAGGTCAGGCACGGATTAAAATCCAGCGGCTGCGCGTACTCGCTCACTTCCGCCGCCAGCAATACCGTGCCGAGCACGACGAAATTGCCAAAGCGCGGATGAATGACATTCCGATGTATGCCCATGCGCCCCATTCCCGCCGCCACCGCCACCGGTTTATGCGATACCACCCACATTCGCCCTGTCATCCAGCGGTCCGCTTCCATTGGAAATCCCGATGGCGGATTGAGCGCGCGAACGCCAGCCCGTTCCAAAGCTGCCACAATTCGGCGCGCGACCTCGTTGGTCTCATCCGTCTGGTGATGAAATTCAACGTTTGCCACGGACCGGGCAACACTGCGGACGTTGTCGCGATTCATCCGCAAAACAATGCTGATCAACGTCCGTGTGCGCGGGAATGCCTTTTCAATGTGCGGACGTTCGCCGGCGAGAGCCGGTTGCTCCAAATCGACGAAACCGGCATCGTCCGCACCGGCATCCAGACACAGTTGCCGCAGCCAAGCGGCATCAAGCATCTTGTTATTATTAGGATATAGTACGGTTGCCTGATTCACAATGTGCATATACACAGCTTGATCTGAATTTTTGTAAGAGAATCTATTCGATTGAATTTAGTTGTTCACGGCTAGGGCGGCGCGCTCCAAGTCCTGAAGGATTTGGGTCCAGCGTTTCGCGCCCAGAGTCTTGACAATATTTTGTTGAGCCACGCGCCAGTCGGGAATGAATTTTTCCAGCGCCGAATGCCCCTTGGGTGTCAGCGCCAGCGAACCCTTGTTTCCCCTGCCTTGGCCAGTCGCTCTCACCAATCCATCGCGTTTCAAGGGGCCAAGATTGCGGACCAGCGTCGTTCGATCCATGCCGAGCCAGTCGCTCAAATCTGCCATGCTGGCTTCCTGTTTGGCGGCCAACGCTGCAAGAATGGGCGTCTGGGTGGGCAGCAACCCGTGATGATTTAACGCGGAGACAAAGTACTGCGAGAACGCGCGCGAAACCCAACGCAGGTTGAAACACACGCAGTTTTCCATCGAATCCAAACTCAGTTCCTTTGTCACAATAGTGTGTATATGCACTATTGGCCGCAATTTGTCAAATAATTTATAGGCCGGGAAAGGAACTTTTAGTTCGTTCGTAAGTAAATTCAGTGCGGCAATAAATTGGCCCCTTTTTCCTCGACGTAATGTACTTGAGGAATGCTGCGCTTGCCGATGATTAAAATCGCGAAACCAAGCCAGGAAGTGCCCGCCAGGACGAGAGCCACGGGCATCATGGTGCGCGAGTCAAAAATGCCGACACTCGCGGATGCGACGCCGGAAACGCCGATCTGCAAAAAGCCGAGCATGGCGGAGGCGCTGCCGA
>PKZR01000168.1 GCA_003133815.1 Limisphaerales bacterium
GGCCGTCATTGACACCGGCGTTTTTGTCGCGGGTGTCTTCTGGCGTCACGAGCCGCACCTGTGCCTGAAAGCCTGGCTGCATGGCATCCTGCTGCCTGTAATGAGCGAGGAAATCCTTGCTGAATACGAGTCGGTGCTGGAGCGGGTGAAACAGGAGCAACATTTCACAACGGAAACCGGGTCGTGGCTGGACACCCTGCGAACGTCGGCATTGTGGGTTACGCCGGTGCCGTTTGAAGAAAAGGTCTGTCGTGATCCCAAGGATGACAAATTCATTGAGGCCGCATTGGCAGCGGGAGCACGGACGGTCATTGCGCGCGACCGGGATTTGACAGTGCTGGAAAAGCCATTTGGCATTGCCATGCAAACCCCGCGCGTCTGGCTGGGCACATTGACCCGCGCTCAAAGACGTTCGCTGGATTGAACCAATGTTACATCCCGGCGCTTTGACTGCCCGGCTTTTCCAATTTGTCGCGGCTTGTCAGTTGATTCGATGGTCGGCACAATATCGCCATGAACAAACAACCCGACACGCAAACCATGCGCGAACGGTTGACCAAGCTTTTTGAGTTTCTCAAAGCCTACACGGATCTTCGCTATCCGCCGGTTCGAGACATCAATCAGCAAATCCGAATTCTCTGGCTCAAAGACCTGCCTGCACATTCGTCTGTCGAATTGTTCCGGGACGTGGGCAAGACAGACGAAGAGGACGAGGACAGCGACATCGTGTTGCGTTTGACACGCCCGACAACCACTCCATGTCCGCCGCCACCTGCGGCGCTGTCCGCATGGCTCAAGCTGGGTTGGCGGGAATATCGCGGCACGGTAGAAGTCGAGGCGATCCGGAATGTCGTTACGGATGGCAAGACAAGCATCGAGCGTTTCGAGGACGACTATCAACGTTCCGCATTATTGCGAGACTGGCAGAGACAGCGCGATCTGTGGGTGACGAACGAGCGTCCCGCCCGGCAGGCGCTGACATTCTTCCAAACGGTTTATGAGTGGTATGGGGTTCAGGAGCGGGAAGGCGAAAAGATTGAAATGCTTGTTGGAGATGGTTTGCTGCAATGCCCGGATGCTGGCGGTTAGTTCCGTCATCCGGTGCTGCTGCAAAAGTTGGAATTAGAGTTCTACCCGGAGAAAAAACAGCCGCAATTTGTTTTTCGCAAACGCGAGCAACCGCCGGAACTTTACATGGAATTCCTGCGGGCACTGCCAGAGGTGAACAATCAACAACTTGCGCGTTGCGCCGACGAATTGAAGAAAGCGGAGTTTGCTCCGCTCGGCGGCGAGGACACGGATGGATTCATGCGCCGGTTGATTCAGGGGTTGTTTCCGAGTCGCGGCAGTCTCATCGAAAACGATGAACAGCAGTTGGACACAGGAACGGGCCTCTCGGCAAAGGCGGACCTGCCGCTTTTCAATCAGTCCCAAACCGCAGCGGAGCAGGACAGTTCAACCATCCAGCGCCAGCCTGTAATCTTCATGCGCCAGCGCCGCACAGGTCCGGGCAGTATTTTCGACGCCGTGTTGAGCGACATTGCCAACCGGCTTGATTTCTCGCCCGCACTTTTGCAAATCCTCGGTTTGGCAGAATGCACACTCACGCAAACAGAATCTACCACTGAGGGTCTTGGTCTCGGCAACGAGGACGAAGATATTTTGTTGAGCAAGCCAGCCAATCAGGAGCAACTCGAAATCGCAAAACAACTCGCGCGCAAAGATTGCGTGCTGGTGCAAGGGCCGCCCGGCACTGGAAAGACTCACACCATTGCCAACCTGCTCGGCCACCTGCTCGCGCAAGGCAAGCGTGTGCTCGTGACCGCGCACACGCCGAAAGCTCTGCGAGTTCTCCGCGAAAAGGTCGTTGAGCCGCTACGACCGCTTTGCGTCAGCATTCTTCAAAATGACAAACAGAGCCAGGACGAGCTACAAGCATCGGTCAAAAAGATCAACGAGCAGTTGAGCAAGGACGACCGCCAACTAGAGCGTGAAGCGAACCGTCTGCGTGAAGATCGAAAACGAATCCTCAAAGCGTTGCGCGACGCGCGCGAAAAGTTTCTTGATGCGCGGCAGGACGAAATCCGTGATGTGGTCTTTGCCGGCAAGGCAATGCGTCCTATCGAAGCGGCAAAGCGCGTGAAAGCAGGCGCTGGCAAGGATGACTGGATTCCGAGTCCAGTTACACTCGGTGAGTCCATGCCTGCTTCCATTGCGGAAGTGGTTGCGCTTTACCAAACGAATGCGCGTGTGTCTGCCGCCGATGAGCGCGAGTTGAACGGTTTCAGACCGGAATTGAGCACGCTGCCGGCACCCAAGGAATTTCAAAGCGTCGTTGAGGAACTGAACTCGCTTGCTGCTTGTGACCTTCGCCTCCGCGAGGAACTTTGGGACGCAAATCTTGGGCCGGATGATTTGAAAGAATTCGACCGGATGCTCGAAACGGCGAGCAAGACGATTGAATTTTTGCGCGACAGCGCGCCGTGGCAACTGGAAGCAATTCAGGCCGGGCGTGACGGTGACGAAGCGCGGCGCGTGTGGGAATCGCTATCGGCATTGATTGAAACAACTTGGCGCGAGGTGCAGGAGTGTGATGCGCTCGTGCTAGAACACGGACCGGTTATCTCGGATTCGCGTCCACCGCACGATCTGTTGCTGATTGTTGAGAAAATCATTCAGCACAACGAGGCAGGTAAATCATTTGGATTGCTCGCCAAATTAACCAACCGGCACTGGTTTGAATTCAGGGAAAAAGTTCAGGTGGGAAGCCGCGTCTTGGACTTGAGCAATTCGACTCACTTGCGGGCGGTGCGCGCATGGCTACGGATGCGCCAACTCCGTTCCGAGTTGACCCAGCGATGGGAACGCCAGATGGCTTGCCAAGGCGGTCCAGCCTGTTCCGAACTAAGTGACCGACCGGAACGAGTCTGCAAGCAATTCGTCCCCCGAATCCAAATCTGCCTGGAATGGCACGCCTCCACCTGGCAACCGCTGGAATCTGAATTTCAACGCTTGGGTTTCTTGTGGTCGGCATTCCTTGAATCCACCCCGCCGGAGACGGGAGCAAACGCTGAACTGAATCGGATTCGCCGGGCAGTGCTCGGAGAGCTTGGGGCAATTCTGCAATCACGGAGCGGTTGGCTTCGGCACAAACGGCTCGGAGCGATCCTCGCCGGGTGGCCTGAATCGGTGGCGACCTCGGAAACGCCGGATGCCCTCGTGACGCAACGATTGCGACGAGCCGTGCGCGAAGCTTCACCAACGGATTATCAATCGGCTTACGAAGAGTTGGCGCGTCTGGACAATTTGGAGATAGATTTAGCTCGTCGCCGGACGTTGTTAAAACAAATCAATCGTTCTGCACCTGCTTGGGCATCTGCGATTGAGAACCGACATCCCAACCACAGCACACCGCAACCGCCAGGTGATCCAGAATCCGCTTGGGAATGGCGGCAGCTTTACGATGAATTGGAACGGAGGGCGAACGCATCACTCGACCAGTTGCAACAACAAATTGAAAATCTAGGACGCCAGCTTCTCGAAGTCACCGCTCAACTCGTCGAAAAGCAGACGTGGGTGAATCAAATCCGGCAAACCGGCGGTAAACAGAAGCAAGCTCTCGGTGCTTACGCGGCGATGCGAAATCGCCTGACTAAAACCGGAAAGGGAGTCCGCGACGCCGAACTTCGGGCCGCTGCTCGCCGAGAGATGACTACGGCGAAGGATGCCGTTCCAGTTTGGATCATGCCTTTGCCCGAAGTGGCTGAAACATTTGATCCCCAGAAGGCACGGTTTGACGTGGTGATCGTTGACGAGTCGAGCCAGTGCGATCCAACGTCATTGTTCGCCCTCTACTTGGGACGCCAGACCATCATCGTGGGCGATGACGAACAGGTTTCGCCCGTCGCAGTCGGCGAGAAGGCTGAAGAAGTGGTGAAACTCATCAATGCTTACCTCAATGGTGTGCCGTTCAAAGAACTCTACGATGGCACTACATCTATCTACGATCTTGCACAGATAGCGTTCGGTGGCGTGATTCGACTCACCGAACATTTCCGTTGCGCGCCAGACATTATCGCTTTCAGCAACAATCTTTCCTACAAGGGCGAAATCAAACCACTCCGCGAGGCTTCTTCAATTCCGCTCAATCCGCACGTCGTTCACTTCCGAGTTGAAGGCGGACGCGACCGGGGAGACAACATCAATGAGGTCGAAGCCGAGACGATTGCCGCGCTCATCTGCGCCGCAACTGAGCAGCCGGAATTTGCGAAGAACGATCAAGGCAAACCGACAACCTTTGGCGTTGTATCGTTGGTTGCCCATAACCAAGCACTGAAAATTGACGGCATACTCCGGCAACGACTTGAACCAGCCGAGTATCAACGCCGGCAAATTCTGTGTGGCGACTCCGCACAATTTCAAGGTGATGAGCGAGATGTCATGTTCCTGTCGGTGGTAGATTCCCCGCCAGCCGAACCGCCGCTATCAATGCGTCAAGAAGGTGGGAAAAAGATTTTCAAAAAGCGATTCAATGTCGCGGCAAGCCGGGCGCGCAACCAAATGTGGATTGTCCATAGCCTGAATCACGAAACCGACCTAAAGCCCGGAGATTATCGTCGCCGCCTCATTGAACACGCTCTTGACCCAAATGCTTGGGAGCGCGAGTTGCAGAAGCGGCTGGGCCGAGTTGATCCAAGGTCCAAAGTGTTTCAAGGCGCGGTGCTGCGGCGACTGATTGAGAATGGATACAACGTGACCGCAGAATTTCCAGCCGGAGCATATAGCATTGACTTGGTTGTAACCGGCAGCGGTCGGCGGTTGGCCGTCGAGTGTGACGGGGAACAATTTCATGGCCCGGACAAACTCCGAGAAGACCTCGAACGCCAAGCCGTGCTGGAACGGCTCGGTTGGACGTTCGTGCGGATTCGTGGCAGCCTCCTTTTCCGTGATGAAGAGCGTGCATTGAAACCAGTGTTCGGACGTTTGACAGAATTAAACATTGCACCCGAACTCAAGCCTTTGGAGTCGAAGCCCTCGTCTAAATCCGAAATTGTTGACCGAGTGGTTAGGCGCGCACAGGAGTTGCAAGCGGCTTGGCGTCCGATTGAAAGTGAAAACATGGCTGCAAGAAACAACAGCCCGTCGGCACCTGGCATCTATCGCATTCTCAAGGCAGATGAATTTCATTAAAAACCCGGCGCTTTGACTGGCCGGCTTTCCTGCGGGCACTCGGAAACCGGCCAGACAAATCGCC